>CAMAGA010000122.1 GCA_945833955.1 uncultured Clostridia bacterium | reverse complement strand
AGCGCAACCAAGGAGAAAGCAAAATGAAATCTGTACCTGAAATTTTTGGAGAGAACGTTTTTAACGAGAGCGTAATGCAGGAAAAACTGCCTAAAGACGTTTATAAGTCGCTCAAAAAAACGATTGAAAACGGTGAACCCCTCGATCTGGATCTTGCCAACGTAGTGGCGCACGCCATGAAGGAATGGGCGCTGGAAAAGGGCGCAACGCACTTTACGCATTGGTTCCAGCCGATGACGGGCGTAACCGCCGAAAAGCACGACAGCTTTATCAATCCCACGAAAGAGGGAAAGATCATCATGAGCTTTTCTGGCAAGGAACTGGTAGTCGGCGAGCCGGACGCTTCCTCCTTCCCCTCGGGCGGCATCCGTGCCACGTTCGAAGCGAGGGGCTATACGGCGTGGGACCCCACTTCCTACGCATTCGTCCGAGACGGTTCGCTCTACATCCCCACGGCGTTCTGCTCCTACACGGGCGAAGTACTGGACAAAAAGACGCCGCTGCTGCGCAGTATGGACGCACTTTCCAGACAGGCGCTCCGCATCCTCCGCTTGTTCGGCAATACGGACGCAAAAAGAGTCGCTTCTACGGTAGGGCCCGAACAGGAATACTTTTTGATCGATAAGGAAGTATACGAAAAGAGAGAGGACTTAAAGCTGACGGGCAGAACGCTGTTCGGCGCAAGAGCGCCCAAGGGGCAGGAACTGGAGGACCACTACTTCGGCTCCATCAAGACGAGAGTTTCCGATTTTATGAAGGAGCTGGACGAAGAGCTCTGGAAGCTGGGCATTTTAGCCAAGACCAAGCACAACGAAGTTGCGCCCGCCCAGCACGAGCTTGCGCCCATCTTTTCCACGACGAACGTAGCCACCGACCACAACCAGCTGACCATGGAAGTGATGAAAAAGGTTGCCCAAAAGCACGGTATGGTCTGCCTGCTCCACGAAAAGCCCTTTGAAGGCATCAACGGTTCCGGCAAACACAACAACTGGTCCATGAGCACCAATACGGGCGTGAATCTGCTCGACCCCGGCAAGACGCCTGCGGACAATGCACAGTTCATGCTCTTCCTCACGGCGGTGGTGAAGGCGGTGGACGAATATCAGGATCTGCTGCGGGTATCGGTCGCTTCCGCAGGGAACGACCACAGACTCGGCGCAAACGAAGCACCCCCTGCCATCATCTCCATGTTCCTCGGCGAAGAGCTGGAGAGCATTGTGGAGAGCGTCATTCACGACGAAAAGGCAAAGAACGCGCAAAAGACGAAGATGCGGCTGGGCGTAGACGTTCTGCCGGAATTCTCCAAGGACGCAACGGACAGAAACAGAACTTCCCCCTTCGCATTCACGGGCAACAAGTTTGAATTCCGTATGCTCGGTTCCACCTTCTCTATCGCAGGTCCCAACATCGTGCTCAACACCATCGTAGCCGAAGAGCTGGAACGCTTTGCAGACGAGCTGGAGGGCGCAAGCGACTTCAACGGCGCATTGCAGGCGCTCGTATCGAGGGAACTCAAAGCGCATCAGAGAATCATCTTCAACGGCAACGGCTATTCGGCAGAATGGGAAAGAGAAGCGGAAAGAAGGGGACTGCTCAACCTCAAAAATACGGCGGAAGCTCTGCCTTACTTCAAAGCCGAAAAGAATATCGCTCTCTTTGCAAAGCACGGCGTATTCTCCGCAAGGGAAGTCGTTTCCCGAACGGAGATCATGCAGGAAAACTACAATAAGGTCATCGCCATCGAGGCAAAGACTACGGCGGACATGGCAACCAAGCGCATCTACCCCGCAGTCAACAGGTATATAGCCGATCTTTGCGAAACGGCTTCCCGAAAAGCTGCCTACGGCGCAGACGTGGAGACGGATAGGGAACTCATCGCTGACCTTGCGGCAAAGAACGCAAATATGTACAGAGCCGTACGGGAATTGGTTGCGCTCACGAAGAGAGCGGAAGGCGAAGAGGCGGAAAAGGCTTCCAAGATGTTCGCCTACGAAGTCGTGCCGGCAATGAACAGAGTCAGAGCTTTTGCGGACGGCATGGAAGAGCTCGTTGCCAAAGAGTTCTGGCCTATGCCCGATTACGTGGATATACTCTTTTCCGTAGAATAAAGAGGAAGAGTAAGCGATTTACTTTTAAAAAGCAGCGTAATCCCGTTCCGTGCGGATAAAACGTGCGGGTACAAGAAGATCGTTTTACGGACTCCGTAAAACGGTGGAAAAACTCCATTTCGATCACACGCTCTCTCTAATGGCGGAAGGGAAGCGCCCTTTCCAAAAAAAGGGCATCCCTTCCCGATTGGGGAGAAATTGTCGTATATTGAAAAAATAGTCGTATATTCCAAAAAACGGGCGGATAGGTTATGGCGAAATCAGTTCCGCCATGGCATTTCTGCCGTTTTTTGTGCTTTGCGCACGTCTGCGGCAGGGTTGCCCCCCGAAAAGGGTTGCTCCGAAAAAAGTTACCCCCGAAAAGGGTTGCTTGTATTTTGGGCAGGGTTGCCACTGAAAAAAGTTTGCTATGAGAGGAAAAATTTATGTTAGAGAGAGAAGGACAGTTCCGCAATCCCTCGGGTTGCGCCATATCGGGCGTAATCGACAGAAGCGGGAAGAGAATGAGCGGACAATGTATGATAGATTCCATCGCCACCATGCACGACCGATCCAACGGATTGGGCGGCGGGGAAATCGCCGGCAATTTCTGCGGCACGGGTATGCACGGCGGGCAGATCGTTTTGCGCACGGATACGCTCCCCCCGCTCATGCCCGCACAGGTCAAGGCGGAAAAGATCGAAGTCGAAAAGGACGGGGAAATTTCGTCCATCATCGAGGAATATTGCAAGGAATACGGCATAGACAGCAAAGCGGTGTGCAACCACACGTTTTACAGGCTGACGCCCGATACGGACAATCCGTATCAGAGAATGTACACGAACAATTGATAAAAAGGAGACGGTAAAAGATATGAGTTTGCATGAAGAATGCGGCGTCTTCGGCGTATATTCCCCCGAAGAGCAGGAAGTCGCAGGCACCGTTTATTACGGATTGTACGCCCTGCAGCATCGAGGGCAGGAAAGTTGCGGCATCGTCGTCAACGACGACGGCGTGTTCTCCTCCCACAAGGATATCGGGCTTGTCAACGAGGTATTCACGCCGCAGATACTCCGCTCGTTCCCGAGGGGCAGAATTGCCATCGGGCACGTCCGTTACAGCACGACGGGCGGCGTAACGAGGAATAACTGTCAGCCGATCGAAGTCAATCACCAGAAGGGCAAAATGGCGCTGGCGCATAACGGCAACTTAAGCAACGCTTTCGAGCTCAGAAACGAACTCGAACTTTCGGGCGCAATTTTCCACACCACGAGCGACACGGAGACGATCGCCTACATCGTAACCAAGGAACGCCTCACGGCGCCGTCCATAGAAGCGGCGGTTACAAGGGCAATGTACCGCATCGAGGGTGCGTATTCCCTCGTTCTGATGTCGGCAACGAAATTGATCGCCGCGCGGGATCCGCACGGCTTCCGTCCGCTGTGCTACGGAAAAATGCAGGACGGCACGTTCGTCGTCGCTTCGGAAAGTTGTGCGCTCAGCGCAGTCGGCGCAGAATTCGTGCGGGACGTTCTCCCCGGGGAAATCCTCGTCTTCGATAGGAGCGGCGTGCGGAGCATATCCGAACACTGCGTCGGGGCAAAGAAAAAAACCTGCATATTCGAGTATATCTATTTCGCCCGCCCCGATTCCACGGTGGACGGCGTGGGCGTGCACGAATCGAGGAAGACTGCCGGCAGATGCCTTGCAAAAAGCGCACCCGTGGATGCGGACATCGTGATCGGCGTTCCGGATAGCGGTCTGGACGCAGCCCTCGGCTATGCGCAGGAATCGGGCATACCGTACGGCATCGGGCTCATCAAGAATAAGTATATCGGCAGAACGTTCATTTCGCCCGACCAAAAGGAGCGGATCGATCAGGTTCGGATCAAACTCAGCCCCATTGCAAGCGTATTGCGGGGCAAGCGCGTCGTGCTCATAGACGACTCCATCGTCCGCGGCACAACAAGCAAGCGCATCGTCCGCCTCGTTCGGGAAGCGGGCGCAAGCGAGGTGCATATGCGCATCTCCTCGCCGCCCTTTCTCCACCCGTGCTATTACGGTACGGACATCGACTCGGAGGACAACCTGATTGCCAATCACCACACCGTGGAAGAGATCGGTAAAATCATCGGTGCGGATAGTCTGGCGTATCTTTCCATGGTCGACTTACGGGAACTTGTCGGCTCCGACGCGTACTGTTCGGCTTGCTTCAACGGCGATTATCCCACCGCCATCCCCACGGACACGAGAAAGGATCGGTTTTCCGAAAAGCTTTCTTTACGGAAAAAATAAATCGTTGCACGAAAAAAGCGGGCGGCTCGGCGAAAAGTTTTCATCGTCGGGCCGCTTTTGTATAAAAACGTGCCGTAACGTCCATATAAAACGCAAAAATTTCGGTGATAGAATATATAAATACCGTTCATAGGCAAGGAGGGAATCATGGAAGAGAAAACCACACAAAGCAACCACGGCACGCAGGGGCTCCGATACGAACTTTCCGAAGACGGAAATTCCTATATCTGTACGGGCATGGGCGATTGTCGGGAACGGGAAATCGTAATCGCAAGCGAGTATCTCGGCAAATCGGTCACGGGCATAGGGGACGGGGCGTTTGCATACCTCGACGGGTTGACCGCCGTGATCATTCCCGACTCCGTGGTCTCTATCGGGGCGGAGGCATTTTCCGAATGCGGCAATCTCAAAACCGTCTCTATCCCGAACTCGGTACGGCAAATCGGGATTTTCGCCTTTGATGCAAGCCCCGCTCTGCGTTATCGGGAATACGGCGGGGTTTTCTACCTCGGCAACGCAACCAATCCCTACCTTGCATTGGTCAAGGCGGCGGATAAAGGCATCCGCAGTCATTTTACGCATCCGCAAACGAAAATCATCGTCGGCGGAGCGTTTATGGATTGCGCTCATCTTGCAAGCGTAACGGTTCCCCGCAACGTGGAGTTTATCGGGAGCTGGGCGTTCTTTCTGTGCTTCGGCTTGCAGGAAGCGTGGTTTGGCAACCCTTGCGGCTGGGCGACTTCGGACGATT
>CAMAGA010000121.1 GCA_945833955.1 uncultured Clostridia bacterium | reverse complement strand
ATACTTCACTACTTGTTCAAGTTCGCGGTATCCGGCATCATTGACTTGTAGTCGGATTATTTCTTTACATATGCTGTGGCTCTGCCGATGCCGGTTTTCTCGATGTATCCGGCGGCAAGGAGGTCTGCCAGGGTGCGCTCGATGGTGGTGAGGCTGATGTCCGGGCAGGCCTGGGCGATTTCCTTCTTGGTAATCTTGCCCGGGGTTCGTTCAATGATGGCCTTGATTCTCTCCGGTTTGGACACCTTGCGATAGCGAAGGTGCTCCACTCGGTCTTCAAACTCGTTGTAAGCTTTGACCACGACCCCCAGCATATACTTGAGGAAGGGAAGATAATTGTTCCCGTCTTCGTGCCAGTTCTGGGAGCTGGCCTGAAGGGCCTCGTAGTAGGAGTCCTTGCTCTTCTCGATGAGCATCTCGATACTGATGTACTTGCCCACGATGAATCCGGCGCGGTACAGAAGCAGGAGCGTCAGAAGTCGGCTCATACGGCCGTTACCGTCATTGAAGGGGTGGATACAGAGGAAGTCCAGGATGAATACCGGCATCAGAAGAAGCGGATCGTAAGTGCCGGTCTCGATGGCCTCGTTGTATTTGGTGCAGAGCTTCAGCATAGCATCTGCTGTTTGAAAAGCAGGGACCGGACGGAAGCGGACGCTTTCAGAACCATCTGCGTGTTTTTCCGCAATGATGTTGTCGGAGCTCTTGTAAGTGCCGCCCACAGCGCTGCTGCTGAAGGAATAGAGATCCCGGTGCAACTGCAGGATGTTATTGGGGCGCGGAGCTATGTACTCGTAGGACTCGTGGATGGTTGCCAGCACGTCACGATAGCCGGAAATCTCTTCCTCGTTACGGTTGCGGGGCTTGACCTTTTCCTGGATGATGGCCTTCAGGCGTTCGTCAGTTGTATAGATACCCTCAATACGGTTGGAAGCGCCGGTACTCTGAATCTTTGCGACTTCCAGTAAAGCTGTGAGGACGTCCGGCTCTGCTTCGATGAAGAGGTCCTGGCGCCCCCGGCACTCGTGGAGGCGGGTCAGCAGGGCGACCACCTCCGGTGTGAGGAGGTCTTTGGGGCGATTTATGAAATCAAATTCGTGCATAGCGCGTTCTGTTTACAGGGCAAATATAGATTTTTTTGCCTCAAAAACGAATTATCTGCATCAAATTTCGTAAAATGATGCAGAAAACAACTAGAATGAGGCAGTTTACTTGAAGTAGTAGTATTTGTCGGTTAGTTTCTCGGCGACCTTTAGATTCTCGGCCAACCCTGCGACCTGGGCGATTTCTTTGATGTAGCGGTTGATGACCTGGTCATCGAGGTGAGGGAGCTGGTGACGAGCTGGGAATGTCGCAATAAGATAGAGCTCTGCCCACTCATATCCATACCGCTTAATATCCCTGCCGCGAAGAATCGGTCAATTTCAGACAGCCTTTTACCAAGTTTAACTGGCTTTATTGCTACCGAGAAACTGCGAATCACTGCAATTTCCCGGTAGTTTCCTGATTCAAAGATTATTTTTTGTTTGCAACCAGCATGATGTTGCTCACAAAATATCCGTAGAATTTATCCGATGTTTCAATAACGCTCTGTATCCTTAAATTTAGAGAAAGTACATTATCAACAAGTCCTCCTTCTCCATCAATTGTTACAGGTCCGTGATACATCACATTTTCATGTTTCTCGTCATACAAAGTGATTACTTGAGTATATGGCATAAGGTCAATACCATTGGCCCTGTTCACTAAAGCATTAACGATGATAGATGAGCCATCATTAAATTTCATAAGAAATGACAACTCATTGACAGATGTTCCGGTAATCCGATAAGTTTGAATTGAGCCAGAAGTCTCTCCAACAATAAAGTCAACTTCATCGGTATTAACTATTTGAGGATTACTGCCTTCTTCAACTTTAAGTTCATAAGCGCTGGCGCGTCCCGCTATTGAAAAATCATATTGTCCCAGAAAAGGTTCTACATCGAACTCCTTTGTACATGCACACATAATCAGTAGCAATATTGCAAGTGTGCAACGTATAATTTTTCTCATGTTTTATTGTTTTTTGTATTCCAGTTCAAACGTCACATAAGATGTATTGTAGTTATGCTTATTCTCATCAATATAATATACGTAAACAGAACCTGCAAAATCATCTTTTTTACCAATTGCTATTCTCATTTTTGTTCCATTGTCAAATAATGACCACCTCATCATTTCAAAGTTAACATTTTTCCAAACGATGTGATTTCTGTTTGCATACCCTACACCCACATATTTCTTATCTTTGTTAACCTTATAGTTACCTCCTAAGGCTCAAGTTTATAAACTATTTGGGACATATTCAAACATTTGATCATACTTTTTCTCATTTCCATATATAGAGAACAGCGGGAAAAATATACATTGGATAAATAAAAAGAAAAAAATATCAATATATGCGGAGCAACGTTAAACGGTGGAAAATCACCGTCTGCGATATATGATTTGATGAAAGGAAGAACAAAATGCTCTAAGGTCTCTACGATAAAAGCCTTTTGTCAAGGTGCAGGAATAACTTTATCGGAATTTTTTGATAAAGATTATTTTAACGATTTTGAAGAATAAGCGATATAGATGAAAAACCACGGGTACAACCCGTGGTTTTGCTTTATGCGTTCAAAAATATAATCTATATAATAGAAAATTTCTGTTGGAAGAGCCGTAAACCGAATCCTGCATTTTTTATAGATCGTAATTCTGATTACAACTGCTTCGTGCCGTAGAGTCTGTCGCCTGCGTCGCCGAGGCCGGGCAGAATGTAGCACTTATCGTTTAAGCAGCGGTCGAGCGTGGAAACGTAGATCTTGACGTCGGGATTCTTTTCGGCAACCGCCTGAATGCCTTCCGGAGCGGCGATGATGCACATGAAGCGGATATCCGTGCAACCGTGCTTTTTAAGCACTGCCAGCGCGTCGTTGGCGGAACCGCCCGTCGCCAGCATGGGATCGACCAGAAGAACCGTCTTCTTTTCAATGTCGTCCGGGAACTTGCAGTAGTATTCGTAAGGGATAGCCGTTTCTTCGTCTCTCGCCATGCCGATATGCCCAACCTTGGCGGTGGGGAATACGACGTGAATGCCGTTGACCATACCGAGACCCGCGCGCAAAATGGGAATGATTGCGATGCTGTCGTCGTCGATGCGGTACTGAATGCACTCTTCGAGGGGCGTCTGCACCTTGACGGGATGCAGGGGGATGTCCCGCATACTTTCGTAAGTCATGACGGTCGTGATTTCTTCCACGAGTTCGCGGAAGTCCTTCATCTTCGTCTTCTTGTCCCGCAGAATGGAGACTTTATGTTTGATAAGCGGATGTTCAAAGATGAATACGTTGTTGTAACGCTGCATCAATTCCTGCGATTTTTCCATTACTTCTGTTCCTCGCTCGTGTCGGAAAGCAGTTCGTTCATTTCTGCTTCCAGTTCTGCGTCTTCTTCGGAAAGAACTTCTTCCGTAGAACCGCCGTCCTTCTTGCCGGAAATGTTGACGAGGAGGTTCGTCAGGATGCCGAGAATGAGAGCGCAAGCAACGGTCGTGAGGGTAACGCTGCCGAAGGTTAAGGACAAGCCGCCTACGCCTGCGATCAGAATAACGGATACCGTGAAGAGGTTGCGGTTGTCGTTGAGGTCAACGCCCTGTACCATCTTCAGACCGGAAACGGCGATAAAGCCGTAGAGTGCGATACATACGCCGCCCATTACGCAGGAAGGAATGGTTGCAAGGAAGGTAACGAACGGAGCAAAGAAGGATGCCGCAATCGCAAGGATAGCCGTTGCGAGAATGGTAACGATGGAAGCGTTGCCGGAAATAGCTACGCAACCGATGGATTCACCGTACGTGGTGTTGGGGCAACCGCCGAAGATTGCGCCCGCAACGGAACCGACGCCGTCGCCGAGGAGCGTTCTGGAAAGACCGGGATCCTTCGTCAGGTCGCTTTCGATGATGGAGGAGATATTTTTGTGGTCGGCAAGGTGTTCGGCAAATACGACGAACGCTACGGGGATATACGCAACGGCGATAGTAGCCACGTAGGAACCGAAGTTACCGCCTTCCCCGAACGTCAATCCGCCGTCAAGAACCTTTAAGAAAGCGAAGTCGGGGAACCACTGCATATTTTGGAAAGCAGAGAAGTTGATAATCTTGAATGCGTCGATATTGGCGGCAAAGCCGATCGCCGTAAAGATACCGGCTACGGCGTAACCTGCCACGATACCGATGATGAAAGGAATCATTTTGAGCATCTTTTTGCCGTAAACGGAGCAAACGATGGTAACGGCAAGCGTTACGAGACCGCAGATGAGGGCGATTTTGGGATTGCATACCATTACCTTGTCCACCATGACGTTACCCTTCATCAGATCGCCGATGGCGTTGCCGGAAAGGGAAAGACCGATGATGGCAACGATGGGCCCGATAACGACGGGAGGCATAACCTTATCGATCCACTTTACGCCTGCGAACTTAACGATAAGTGCAATGACTACGTATACGAGACCGGCAAAACCTGCGCCGATGATTAAGCCCAGATACCCTGCGGAAGCGGATACGCCGCCTGCGAATGCGGCGAACATGGAACCGATGAAGGCAAAGGAACTGCCAAGGAATACGGGGCTCTTGAACTTGGTGAACGCAAGGTACACGATGGTACCTACGCCCGCACCGAACAAGGCTGCGGACTGAGACATTCCGTTGCCTATGATGGTAGGAACGGCGATCGTTGCGGCTAAAATAGCGAGCAACTGCTGCAATGCGAACAGAATGACCTGTCCGAACTTAGGCTTGTCATTGACGCCATAAACGAGTTTCATAAAAGATTCCTCTCTTTTTTTCATCCGTTTTTCGGGCGGATGTTAGTTTTCCGTAATTTGCCGTATAATACGATACCATATTCTTCCGTATTTTGCAAATAAATCTTTGCAATTTTTTTTATTTTCCATTTTTATACCATATTTCCCTTTTTTATGAAAAAAATAAACAGCATCCGATATATTTTCCCATTTTTTTCACGCTTTCGCCCCTTTTACCGTTTACCCCCGTTGACAAAACGAACAATTTATTGTATAATAACCGCAACGGATCCGATCCGATGCAAAGCGGTTTTTACGAAAGCGGAA
>CAMAGA010000120.1 GCA_945833955.1 uncultured Clostridia bacterium | reverse complement strand
CTGCCCCTTTCTTCTGCATTCTTTACTCTTTCCCACTCTCCCCGTCCGGATACGCCCGTATGCGCCAACGAAAAAAAACTCGCCGCACCTTGTAAAAAGTACGGCGAGCGCAGAATTTGCTTTTTTATTTTAATGCTTCCTTTGCCGTGGCAATCATCAGCTTGATGCGGTTTTCCTGATTGACGCCCGTTGCGGAAGGGTCGTAATCCACCGCCACGATGTTCGCCTGCGGATAGAACTGCTTGACGGCTCTCGTTGCGCCCTTGCCGGCGATATGGTTGGGCAGGCAACCGAACGGCTGCGTACAGACGACGTTCGGCGTATCCGATTCGCACAGCGCCGCCATTTCCGCAGGGATGAGCCAGCCTTCGCCCATTTTGACGCCCTGATGAATGACCTTATCCGCAAAGGAGCGCAGTTCTTCAAAGTCGTGAATGGGGTAAAAATCGGAATTTTCCCGAATGTAGCGGATGACGAGCTTCTGCTTTTTATACAGCCACTTATACACGAGCGCAAATACGGGTTCGGAAAGCGACTTATGCCCGTACAGCTTTTTATCGTTCACGGTGTTGATGATGCAGTACAGCACGAAGTCCATGAGGGACGGCACGACCGGCTCGCAACCTTCGGCAAGCAGGAATTTTTCCAGATCGGAATTGCCGAGCGGCGAATACTTGACGTAAATTTCCCCCACGATGCCCACACGGGGCTTTTTGGTATGATTGCGTTCCACCGCCGCAAACGTTGCGATGATCTGCTTATGCAACGCCTCGAATCGGGAATAGGTCTTGTTTCGGAATGCCGCCGTAACGAGGTCGATGCACTTGCGCCTTGCCTCGTCGGCTGCGCCCTCCGTCTTTTCGTAGGGGCGCACCTGATTATAGAGCGCCATGACCGTATCCCCGTAGAAGATGCCGTAAGCAAGCTTTAACAGGAGGGGCAGGGTTACTTTGATGGAACTGTCCTTTTCCAGCCCGGCAAAATTGAGGGAAAGCACGGGCACCTGCGGGAACTCCGCCTGCAACGCCTTGCGGATGAGGGGGATATAATTGGAAGCTCTGCAACCGCCGCCCGATTGCGTAATGAGCACCGCCGTGCGGTCGGGGTCGTACTTGCCGCTCTTTAAAGCGTCTACGTATTGCCCGATACAGCAAAGCGCAGGGAAGCACGTATCGTTGTGCACGTGCTTTAAGCCTTCGTCTATGACCGCCCTTTCGTGATTGGTGAGCATTTCCACCTTGTAGCCTTCCGCCCGCAGAATCGGGAAAAGGATCTCGAAATGGAAAGGGAGCATATCCGGCACGAGAATGGTATGGGTTGCCTTCATTTCTTCCGTGAATACGGGATAGGAATCGGTAAAATCCGCTATTTCTTGCTTTTGTTTACGCATTGTCTTTTGCCTTCTGTTCTTCTATCGCCGCCAGCATACTGCGCAGACGGATCTTCACTACGCCGAGATTGTTGATTTCGTCTATCTTGATCTGCGTATAGAGTTTATTGGCGGACGCTAAAATACTGCGCACCTCGTCGCCCGTAACGGCGTCTATGCCGCACCCGAAGGAAACGAGCTGTACGACGTTCACGTCCTTACGGGTGGTTGCCCACTCGGCGGCGCGGTATAATCTTGCATGGAACGTCCATTGATTGAGCACGTTCACCTTGACCTGTTTTCCCTTTTCAAACACGCTGTCTTCCGAAAGCACGGCAAAGCCGAGGGAATTTAAAAGCTTGTGAATGCCGTGGTTGATTTCGGGGTCGAGATGATACGGTCTGCCGATGAGCACGACGATCTGCTTGTTCTGCTCTTCCGCCTTGCGGATGATCTCGTCCGCCTTATTCCGGAGCGCAACGTGGAACGCTTCTAACCGTCGGAAGCCTTCCTTAAGAGCCGCCTGCACCTGCTTTTTGGTCACGCCGAAACGGGAAAGGGCGGTATGCAGCGTGTTCACCGTACTCTTTTCCATATTGAGGTCGATATACGGCTTGATAAAGTTCTCTGCCGTCAGTCGGTCGTTGTTGGCAAGGAGCAGTTCGGGATAGTACGCCACCACGGGGCAGTTATAGTGATTGACGGAATCGTGTTCGTCTATGTTGTAGCTCTCGCAGGGGTAAAAGAGGAAGTCCACGCCCTCGTCGAGGAGCTTTTCCACGTGCCCGTGAATGAGCTTTGCCGGGTAACACGCCGTATCGGAAGCCACCGTGTGCTGACCCTTGAAATACAGCTTCCTCGAAGATTCGCCGCTCGTTACCACTTCAAAGCCGAGGCTTTCAAAAAAGCCTGCCCAGAGCGGCAGCTGTTCGTAATAGATCAGCCCCATGGGAATGCCCACCTTCCCCCTCGTGCCCTTGGTGCCGTGTACGGACGCCAGGAGCGTTTTATACTTAAAGCCGTAAATGTCCAGCTCGTCGGAAGCGACTTTCATGCCTGCGCCCCGTTCGCACTTGTTGCCGGAAATGAACCTGCGCTTATCCGAGAAGGTGATGACGTTTAAATTGCAATGCCCCGTGCAACCGTTGCAGATCGTGCCCTTCGTCGTATAGGAAAAGCTTTCCAGTTCCTCCCTCGTGATGGTGGAGGATACCTTGCCCGCATTCGTTTCCTTGGCGTACAGCGCCGCCCCGAACGCACCCATCAACCCGGCGATGGCAGGACGGGTCACGCTCTTGCCCGTTTCCAGTTCAAACGAGCGGAGCACGGCGTCGTTTAGGAACGTTCCGCCCTGCACGACGATGTTCTTGCCCAGCTCGTCGGGCGTTCTTGCACGGATGACCTTGTAGATGGCATTTTTGACGATGGAAGCGGAAAGCCCTGCGGAAATATCTTCCACCGTAGCGCCTTCCTTTTGCGCCTGCTTGACGGAAGAGTTCATGAATACCGTACAGCGGGAACCGAGTTCCACGGGGTGCTTGGCAAAGAGCCCGAGGCGGGCAAACTCGTCAATCTCCATGCCCATGGCGCGGGCAAACGTCTGAATGAACGAGCCGCAACCGGAGGAACAGGCTTCGTTGAGCATGATGGAGTCGATGGCGCCGTTGCGGATGCGGAAGCACTTCATGTCCTGCCCGCCGATATCTATGATAAAGTCCACGTTCGGATCGAAGAACATGGCGGCTTTAAAGTGCGCCACAGTTTCCACGATGCCGTAATCCGCTTTGAGTGCGGAGCGGATGAGTTCTTCCCCGTAACCCGTAACCGCACTGCCGGCAATATGCAGGCGGTCTCCGCCCAGTTCGTAGATACGGGAAAGCTGATCCGCTATGATATCGAGCGGCTGTCCGTTGTTGGACTGATAGTGCGAATAGAGCATTCTGCAATCGGGCGTGATGAGTACGACCTTCGTGGTAGTCGAGCCGGAATCGATGCCGAGATATGCGTCCCCTTCGTAAGTGCCGATGTCCGCAAATTCGAGGTCGCAGGCACGGTGCCGTTCTACGAACTCGTCGTATTCCTTACGGGAAGCGAACAGCGGTTCGCCCGTAACGATATCGTCCCCCGAGCGGATGCCTTCCACGGCGACGATGATTTCGTCCAGCGTATGTACCGCTTCGCTTTCCGAATAGAGCGCCGCCCCGAGCGACATGAACACGGGCGCATTTTCAGGGAAGATTGCGTGCTCGTCGTCGAGGGCGAGCGTCTTTTGAAACGCCTTGCCGAGCGACTTTAAAAAGTGCAGCGGTCCGCCGAGGAAGAGTACCTTGCCCTGAATCTTTCTGCCCTGCGCCAAGCCCGACACCGTCTGATCCACGACCGCCTGAAATATGCTGGCGGCAATGTCTTCCTTTTTTGCGCCCTGATTCAAGAGCGGCTGAATATCCGATTTGGCAAACACGCCGCATCTGGAAGCGATGGGATAGACCTTTTCCGCACGGAGCGCATATTCGTCCATTTCGTCCGCGGTGATGTTCAGAAGCGTTGCCATCTGGTCGATGAACGCACCCGTGCCGCCGGCGCAGCTGCCGTTCATGCGCTGTTCCGTGCCGCCCGTGATAAAGATGATCTTGGCGTCCTCGCCGCCCAGTTCCACGGCGCAGTCTGCGTCCGGGTAAAAGTTGCGGATGGCAATAAACGCCGCCTGCACTTCCTGCACGAAGGGCAGGTTGGATTTTTGCGCAATGCCCAAGGCGGCGGAACCCGTAAAGGCTACCCGAAAACTATTGCCGAATCTGCCGTATATCTTTTTCAACTGCTCGCATACGCATTCCTTCACACGGGCAAAATGCCGTTCATAACAACTGTACAAAACGGTCCCGCTCTCGTCTATCACCGTCAGCTTTACCGTAGTCGAACCGATGTCGATTCCCATGCGCTTAGCCATACTTTGCTTCCTTCCTTGTCGAATGATATTTCAGAGTATATTATAACAGGTTTTACGGTAAATATCAATCAAATGCAAAAAAAATCTTTTGTTAAAAATGGAAACGATAAACAAAAATTGACATTTTATCTTATATTTATTCATAATTCCCTCGTTTTTTGCCTGTTTTCCGCAGAAATTTTCTCTGTTTTCGCCGCCGCACCGCCCCTGCTTTTCGCCCACTTTTGCCGCACCGCCCCTGCTTTTGCCGCACCGCCCCACGTTTTTGCCGCACCGTCCCCTGCTTTTGCCGCACCGCCCCACGTTTTTGCCGCACCGTCCCCTGCTTTTCGCCCACTTTTACCGCCGCACCGTCCCCTCGTTTTTTTGTTGCACGAAAAAAAAGCGGAGCGTTCCCCTTTACTTGGGTAAAACGCTCCGCTCTGTTTTCGGTAAAATGCCGTATTTTCGGCAAGGCAAGGTCTATGCCTTTTCCGTTACCATGCGCTCGTATACGGGGATTTCCGTTACGGGCACGTCCGTAAGGATGTATCTGCCGCCCTGCAGAATAAAGCCGCTGCGGATATCCTTCCATTCGCCCTGCGGCAGGTATACCCGTTTTTGCCGTTGCCCTTCCCAAAGCACGGGCGCAACCAGATATTTATAGCCGAACATATACTGCTCGCTCACCTTATAGCACTCTTTGTCGCTCGGATATTCTAAGAACATGGGTCGTAAAATCGGCTCGCCCTTTTCGTGCGCCAGCACGTTGAGCTCCGCTATATAGTCCTTGATCGACTGACGGAACAGCACGTAACCCTTCAGCACTTCGTACACGTCCTCCCCGTAGCTCCAAAGCTCGTTG
>CAMAGA010000119.1 GCA_945833955.1 uncultured Clostridia bacterium | reverse complement strand
TTTTGCGAGTAGGAGTATTTCAAAATAAAGACGGTAAGTTATTCCTTATACCTTTGGATGAAACATCCCGAAAAGAACAAATCTACAGATTATTGCCTGCGATAATATCCGGTTTATTATTCTGGATGGCGGAAATGGCAGAAAAAAAGTTATATGATAAGTTAGATAAAAGAATTCCTAAGGCAATCGCAAATCTCATTAAAATATTGGCTTTTGCTCCGCTGGCAATACAAATATTGAAAATTACAAAAAACTGGATAGGGCATCTCATCAGCGATGTGCATGGCTCAGCGAAAACTGCCGGCGAGGGAATGGGGATTCCCGGGATATTTATTTCGTTTTTAAAAGAAATAGCCATGCTGCCGATATTTCATCTGACTCCTCTGCCTGCATTTGTGGATAATTTATATCAAGAGAAAAAAATTGATATGCGAACCGAAATAACGTTTCTGAAGGAAACTGCGGAAACAGGAAAGGAGCTGTGTGCTAAGTTAGCCCGACAGGCTTTGCCGGTCGTTCTGAACGAGATTTTAGTCAGAAGTTTCTATTTCGTCAGACATTTGGCGATAGAATTGCAAGGAAAAGATTCTTTTGCAAGTGTTGATTGGAATAAAACCATTCCATTCGGCAACCGCACGGTAGAACGGATGATGACAATAGCAAGCGGTACGTTTTCAGCGGTCGATATCATAGATGCGATAACCGAGAGTTTGTTTTGTTCCAAAGCAAATGTGTGCGGGTTTGGTCAACAGATGCTGTTGCGTTTGAATTTCGTCGGCATAGGCAGGTTTACGGTTGCGCTTGGAACGGAGGTCGTTCAGGGATTTCAGAAGGGTCAAAAGACAAAAGATCGCATACTGTTAAATGCGCGGTCTCTGTATCTGATGCAAGCAAAGTTATTCTATGGTGAAAAACTGATGTGGTCTGCCGTGCAGGACGCAAATCAATCGCTCAGTAATCTCCAAGAGGCGATGCAACAGATTTCTTTACGGGCGACGGATACTTTCCAGACCGTACAGGAGAGCGTAAGAAATATAGAAGCTATAGACGGGGCAGACATAGAAGAATGGAATAAGGGACTGGCAACGGAACTGTTGGACATATTGTAATTACGAGGATATACATAATGAATAACAATCTAAGCAAGGAAACGAATGTAATCGAAAATACCGATATAGGCGAAGAAGAATTGCCCGAAGTCATCTCTGCGCAATTCCAAATGTTCATAGAGACCGAAAAAAACATACGAGAGGCAACCGAAAAATGTGCATCGACCAAAGCAGTTGCCGACAAAATGATTCTGGCAAAAGCATTGAATCAAAAAGACGCCATCAATTCTACGCAAGATGCAGTCAAATCTTTTGCGGAAGCGCAAATTGCATTATCGGATGCACAAAAGAAGCTTTTTGAAAATCAGCAGAAAATGACAGACGGTATGCGCTATCTGTTAATGCTCGGCGCTTCCAGTATCGCCATGAACCGTGCGGTAGTGATCCAACTGGAAGCCAAATTGAAGCAGGCAGCGGGAGAGCAACTTTCAGAACAGGCACGTGAAGAATTGAAGAACGTAATCCGACTTCTTCGGGAACAGGAGAGTGCCTTTTCCAAACAAGACCGTATGTCGGAGCAGATCAAAAGTCACGGAAAAGAAATTGAAACGATTCATCAGGTTGACGCCATGCAGGACGAAACCGACAAAAAACACGATTTGTTAATTGCGGAAATATCTTCCAAAAACATGGAGCAGGACAGCGAAATTCAAAGACAACAAGCCGTGGATAAGCGACACGACGAGCAATTGATAAAAACGAAAACTATTTCGTGGGTGGGCATAGGAATTGCTGTTTGCGCATTGGTCGTTGCGATCGTCGGATTATTTGTATAAAAGAGTTATTCGGAATGGCTTTCCATAAGGTCGACTATATACAATAGGAATCTATAGGAAAACTGCGCGCGCTGTTTATCGGCGGGCGCATTTGTGGTTGAGAAAAGGTTGCGTACGAAGAATGCGAGAGGGGAGTCGATACGGCAGGTATGAATGAAAACGAGAGCGGGCGGAGTGAGGGAGACAGGGGGAACGGGTGGAGCGGTGGAGTGGGAAAAGATAGGGGGGACGGGAGGAGACAGGCGGAACGGGATGGCAGGAGGAGGAAAAATCAAGCGGGCGGGGATTTTGCGCTTGAAACGGCTTGCCAAAGCCTTCGGACTGTGCTATACTTGCATCGTATAAAAATACGCCCGATTTTCGATTTTTACTGCAGGTATCTTTTTATGAAACGTTTCGATAAAATCAAAAAATTTCCGCTTATAACCGTTCTTTTGGTAACCGTCCTTCTTCTTTCGGTCGTGTTACTGTGGATAAATTATAAAGATAACACCCAGTCAACGGCGCCTTTAGCCGTGCGTATTACCTTTCAGGGCGAATATCGCATTGCGGACGGGGAATTTCAACCGCTCGTAAAGGGCGAAAAGATTTCAGCGTCCAAAGGAGATCTGACGTTACGCGGCTATTTTCAGATAGAATTATTAAACGGCGAGGTGATAGGCAGAGCGGAGAAAGATTGCCCGATTACAATGTACTTCAACCATATCGGCGGCACTATTTACGTTCCGGGGCAGGATCCGCATTGCTTCGATGCGGAAAATCCGTATATAGGGAAGGATGCCTGCGGGCAAATATGGATATATTACCGTTACGTCGGTACCGATGCCGATACCGTAACAATAGTTCTCAACAATCCGCATACCTTCGGGAACGTTACCGCTTATAACGATTTCCTCGATAATATGTACGTCTATTCGGGCAATTCTTTGCAAGATCGGATACTCGATCAGGACGCATTCCAACGGATAATGGGGTTTATTTTCGTCGTAGTGGGATTCGTTTTATTCGGGGTAGCTTTGTATACCGCACTTTTGCATTTAACGCAGGGTTCGCTCATTCTGCACTACGGGTTGCTCAGCTTTTTTGCAGGCGGATATTTCCTGTTCGGCGTGCGCAGCGTTTCGCTATGGAGTGAAGTGATTATATTCAACACGTCGGCTCTTTTTCTCTGTTCCATGCTCTACGAGCTGTTTCTCTGCAGTTTTGCGGTTCAACTGTTTAGCGGTAAAATGAAAGCGACGGGCAAGGCGGCGGTGGGCATTTCGGGGACGGTTTCACTGATTTTAATCGGCGTCTCCGCCTTTTCGGACGTTTTATTCTATGACTTAAAGCTCCTTTGGGGTATCGTGCAATCGTTGGTGAACATCGTTGTTTTTATTCTCATCATTCTGTGTATCCGGAACGGTAACGGAAAAAATTTCCCTTTACTTGTGCCTTGCGCAATCTCGGTTGCGGCTTCCTGGCTCGATTTTGCCGCTGCGGCGTTCGGTTGGTGGGGAAGCTGTGCGGCTTCCAAAATTGCATTTGTCTTGATACTGCTGGTGGCTTTGATACTGATATTAAAGGTCATCCCGAAAAATATCCGCGCGTCTATGCGGGAAAAAGAGCTGATTGCCGAGCGAAACGCTTTGCAGTTGGAGCTGCAAAAAAATCGTGAGTCCATCATGCTCTCCCAGATTCAACCGCATTTTTTATACAATACGCTCAATACGATCTACTATCTGTGCGGCAAGGACGCCAAAACGGCGCAGAATGCGATCAGCTCCTTTTCCGACTATCTGCGGGAGAACCTCGATTCCCTGGACAGCGAAGATCTGGTTGTGTTCGAAAAGGAGTTACACCACGTAAAGACGTATCTGCAACTGGAACAGATACGCTTTGACGAAGAGTTGAAAGTCGTTTACGATATTCAGACCACGGCGTTCCTCTTGCCCATTTTAACCGTGCAACCGCTGGTGGAAAACGCCGTAAAGCACGGCATTTCCAAAAAGCGGGGCGGCGGCAGCGTAACCGTTGCCACGAGGGAGCACGCAGATTGCTACGCGATTACCGTGAGCGATACGGGCGTAGGCTTTGATACGGAAGAGTATATGCACGACGGCAAAAAGCACGTAGGCATAGAAAACGTGCGCCGGCGGTTGCAGACGATGTGCGGCGGTACGCTTTCGATTGTGAGTGCGGTAGGCAACGGCACTACGGCAACCGTGATTATACCCAAAAAGGAGGCGACTTGATTTGCGGATTTTAGCGGTAGACGATGAAAAGTTTGCGTTGGAAGGACTTGTGGAAACGATACGTAAGGAGTATCCTTTGGAGGAAGTCTTCGGCTTCCGATATGCGGAAGACGCCTTGGCAGACGCACGCAAGCGTCGCTTTGACGTGGCTTTCCTCGATATCGAGATGGCAGACAAAAACGGCGTATGGCTTGCGTTGCAACTCAAAGAGCTGAGCCCCGAAATCAATATCATTTTTGTGACCGGTTACGGCAGTTATCGGGGGGACGCCTTCGATATGCACGCCAGCGGTTATATCGTCAAGCCTGTAACGGCGGAAAAAGTAAAGCACGAGATGGAAAACCTGCGGCGGCCGGTCGTATTCCGCAAGAGAATCAAGTTGCAGACCTTTGGTAACTTTGAAGTGTATCTGAACAACGATCCGCTCGTATTCCGATACGCCAAAACCAAGGAGCTGCTCGCTTACCTCGTGGATCGGCAAGGTGCGCTCTGCACGGTGCGGGAGATGCTCGCCGTTCTGTTTGAAGACGACGGGGACCACGCCACGTATTTTAAAAGCTTAAGAAGCGACCTTTTAAAGACGCTGGAATCCCATAATTGCGAAGATATTCTCATTCGACGATACGGAATGCTCGGCATCGTTCCCCAAGCGGTGGAATGCGACTATTACGACTTTTTGCGGGAGGACCCTGCGGGATTAAAAGCTTACAGAGGAGAATACATGGCGCAATACAGTTGGGCGGAAATCACCCACGCCGCTCTGGAAAAAAGGGCGAAGTTGCAGAACGGGGAAAGCAAGCCTGCAAGCGGCAAACCGATGCAATGAAACGGAATAGAAAAAAGAAACGGAATAGAAAATCGGAAAAGATGGAAAAATCTTTTCCGATTTTTTCATACTACCTACTTTCAGCCTACTTTGTGATGTTATAATGAAAAATAATTTGATCGTTATATACAGTATAATAGGACGTATTATAAACAATATAACTTAAAATTATAATAAAATATAACAAAAACAGAATAAAAAGAGGATTGCATACGGTATGAACAATA
>CAMAGA010000118.1 GCA_945833955.1 uncultured Clostridia bacterium | reverse complement strand
TTATATTGAACATATTGACGGCCAAAAACAAACAAAAACAGGTAAAATAAACCATGCTTTTCGGTTTTTGCCGAAATATTTTTTTGTAAAACGAGAGAGATTCCCCGATGATAAAATTGATCGTTTCCGATCTGGACGGAACGTTGCTCCGCTCGGATAAGTCCTTACCGCCTAAAATATTTCCGTTGATCGCGCGTATGCGCGAGAAAGGTATCCTGTTTGCGCCGTGCAGCGGCAGACAGTACGAAAGTTTGCGTCGCCTGTTCGAGCCCGTGCAGAACGACGTGCTTTTCGTGTGCGAAAACGGCGGAGCCGTCTTTTATCGGAATCAGCTGCTGCTTGCGGAATATCTGCCCCCTGACGCCGTGGAAAAAGTCGTGCTTGCCATGCGCCGCCTGCCGCAATGCGAAACGCTGCTTTGCGCTCCCGATTGCGCCTACTACGAGCGGAAAATCATTCCCTTTTCGGAAAACGTAAAGAGATACTATCCGCAGAACGAGCTTGTGGACGACCTTTTAAAGGTGGCAAGGGAAAAAAAGATCTGCAAGATTGCGCTCTATGCCGAAAGCGGCGCGGCGGAGGCGGGCGTCGAGTCCTATCTGAACGGGGCGGTGCCGGAATTGCTTACCAAAATTTCCGGTTTTGACTGGTGCGACACGACGGGGCGTGAAACGAATAAGTCCGTTGCCATAGACCGTTTGTGCCGCAAGTTGGGCTTTTTACGGGAAGAATGCATGGCGTTCGGGGACCATATGAACGACTTGGAAATGTTGCAGTATTGCGGGCACTCGTTTATCACCGCCAACGCCTTTGGTAAACTGAAGGAATACGGTTTCACCGTGATTGCCTCCAACGACGAAGAGGGCGTTTTGAAAAAGATAGAAGAGCTTTTAAACGAATAGAGAAAACGGGCGCAAAGCGGAAGCTTTGATATGCACCCCAAAAGTTAGACACTTTTGGAGGTGCATATTTTTATGAAAGAAAGAAAAAGAACGAATACAAAATACTCGCCAGAATTTAAAATATCTGTTATAATGGATATGCGTGAACACAACTTGAGCTATCAAGAGACTGCTCGTAAATATTGGAACTGTGTAAGCAATAGCGAAGCAGATAATTATAAAAATAGAGTAAAGGCTTGGGAACGCATTTATTTAGAAGAAGGAGAAGCAGGCTTCTATATAGAACGCCGTGGTAGATCAACTAAAATGGATAATCCTAAGAAAGGCAGACCAAGAAAGAAACCATTAAATGAAGAAACGAAAAACGATTTAATCGCAGAAAACCAACGATTAAAAGAACGAATTCAATATCTTGAAGCAGAGAATGAATACATAAAAAAATTAAGTGCCTTAGTGGAAGCGGAAGAACAACAGAAAGGCAAAAAGCGAAAATAGTTGTTGAACTAAGGCAAAAGTATCCGCTGGATACCTTACTTGCAATTTCAGGCTTAGCTCGAAGTACGTTCTATTACCATTACAAGAAACGGAATAAGGACAAGTACTTTGTAGAGAAGCAAGAAATAGCAGAAGTATTCACGAAAAACAAGCAAAGATACGGTTATAGGCGAATAACGGCAGTTTTAAGGCAAAAAGGCTATATAATTAACCATAAAACGGTATTAAAACTGATGAAAATACTTCATTTACAAGCAAAACAACGCAGAAGTAAGTATAAGTCTTATAAAGGAGAAGTAGGTAAAGTTGCTCCAAATATCTTAAAGAGAAACTTTGAAGCGAATAAGCCTTTTGAGAAATTAACTACCGACGTAACGGAGTTTTCCGTTTGTGAGGAGAAGATATATTTATCCCCTATAATGGATCTATATAACCGAGAAATTATAGCTTACAGTATTTCAAGAAGTCCGAACTTTTGGCAAACGAAAGAAATGCTTAATGGATTATTTAAAAAGATGCCGAGCAATGCAAGACCAGTCTTGCATTCGGATCAAGGCTGGCAATACCAAATGCGAGAATACCAACAACTTCTTGTCGAACATAACGTAACGCAAAGTATGTCGAGAAAGGGAAACTGTTTGGATAACAGCAGTATGGAAAACTTTTTTGGACGGCTGAAAGTAGAAATGTTTTTCGGGGAAAAATTTCAAACGACGGATGAATTCATCCGTCGTTTGGAGGAGTACATAGCGTACTACAATAATGAGAGAATCTCTCTCAAATTAAAAGGAATGAGTCCGATACAATACCGAACTCATTCACAAGATTAAAATTTAATTTTTTGTCCAACTTTAGTTAAATATTCGTGGGGAATTTAGAGGAAGAATTAAAATCAATATAAGCAAACAGCGAGTTCGTTTTTAAGAGTCCGAAAAATCGGGCTCTTTTGCTTTATGGAACCTCTAAAAATAGATTTCCGAATTTAGATTTTGCGCTTCAAATTCGAAATTTTACGAATTTTGAGCATGTGAAGCGCATTCAAATTGAAAATTCGTTGTAAATGAGGCTAATAGCCTCTAAAATCGGTCTTTATCACCGATTTTGGACATAGTTATCCCGTGCACTTCGCCTTTCGGCTTACTATGGCGAACCTACAAAGATTGTAAACAAGGTTCGTAAGTCCAATATTGAAACGCGCGCGGGAAAGACCTATGCTACGGAGCGTTAGTCCGTGCATAGATACGGTCATAAAACCAAAGACATGTTCGACACGACAACGAATTTTGGATTTGCGACGGTTGTTTTCTTTCTGCTCCTCAGTCAAAGGCTTATTGCGATAGCCTTTTTCGCAGACTTCGTTTCGGATATGTTCGGGTAATTCTTTGCCAACGTAAGCGCTGTCGGCGTATGCAGCTTGATCCTCTTCACCGAAGAACTCTTCAAACTCATTACTGTCGTGGACGTTTGCGGGCGTTATCATATAGAACAAGTAGTTTTACCTTATGATCACGTTTGCCATAATACCTCTCTTCAAAAATAGTTTTTAAGTTTTAAGTATTATTTCTTTATTCTTTTTTGCCGAACTAATAAAGTCAGTTAAAGTAGAAATCGGCAGGGCAAAATTCATTCCTGCGGCGACATTTGCGCCACCTACCGTAACACCACAAACTTCCCCTTTGTCATTGAAAACAGGACCGCCAGAACAGCCGTGAGTAACAAGAGCATTAAATAAAAACGCTTTCGTAGATTTGAACTTCCTGTTTACATCGCCAACAATACCGTCAAGTAAATTGAGTCCGTCACCGAGACTGTTTCCGATAGCAAAAACTTTATCTCCCACTTCCACATCATTTTTTGAAAATGAAATAAATTTTTGTTTATCTGTCAAAACTTTTAGCAACGCTAAATCGTTTTTAGCGTCGAGATAAACTATTTCAGCATCATAAAAATCGGTTGAACGGCTTTTACAGATGTTTACACCGTCGCATAAAACAGGCTTTCCGTTTTTAACGTTTATAACAACGTGAGCGTTGGTTATCATATATCCGTTAGAAGAAATATAAAACCCTGTTCCGTGCGATTCATCGTCGCCGAAAGTCGCTGTAACTTCCATAATGCTATCTATATTTTTGTTATAAATGTCTTTTGCGGAATAATTTTCGTTAACAACTTTTTCAATCTGCTTTTCTACGACGGTATGTATGACTTCTTTTACGACCGGTTTTTCTTCAAGGGTAAACGTTTCATCACAGGATAAGCAATTATATCTTCTTGCTTTTTCATCAATAATCTTTAAGTTTTTGCTACCACAAATAGGACAAATCTCTTGCATATTATCTCCTTTAGTCTATCGAACCGCTTTGGCGAAATTTTTCAAATTTCTCGATATCTTCCGCCGTTATCATATTGTGTGAAGAAAGTAAAACGCTATTGCAATCTTCACGGGTTATATTTTGCGGGCTACCGACTTTCAGCGAACGCATATACGCCGCGAGTTTAATTTTTCCGCATATAGCCGTAATATCGCCGCCGCCGTAACCTTCTAAGGCCCACGCAAGTTTAGATAAATCAACGTCTTCATCCATAGGCAAACCTTTCAATACTTTGTTTACCAAAAATTCGCGTGCCGTTTGGTCGGGAACTCCAACGTAAATATGCGTATCGAAACGCCCGCCACGGAGCATTGCACTATCAAGTGCCCACGGGCGATTAGTTGCGGCGATAAGTAAAAGCATTTTGTTCGTTTCGCTCTTTTTAAAGCCGTCAACCTTCGTTAAAAAGGTTGCGACGAAACGCGCCATTTCCGCATCAACGCCGTCAGCACCATCGCCACGCTTACTTGCCACCGAGTCGAATTCGTCAAAGAATATTATCGCACGCTCGTTCTTTTGCGCTTCGTCGAAAAGTTCGTCTAATTTCTTACTGCTGTCGCCCATATACTTGGATATTAAATCCTGACAGTTAACGGCATAAAACTCCGCGGCCACTTCACCTGCGATTGCACGGGCAATAAACGTCTTACCCGTTCCGGGCGGACCGTAAAGCAAAATTTTTGCCCCCGGCTCTATCTTATATATCTCCGCAAGTTCGGGATTTTTAAGCGGCTCTAAAACTTTATACCGTATTTGGTCTTTAATGTCTTCAAGTCCCGCAACGTCAGCAAAAGTAATATCGCTTTTAGTTTCGGGTTTTACAGCTTGCGGCTTTTCTTCCTGCTCGCTGTTCTGACTATTTGGTGTAACGGCTTGCGGCGGCGTTTTTACACAAGATTTTTTGACGAAATCAAGAATCTTGACCGCCGTTTTATGATATTCCATACGTACGTCATAAGACGTAGCGTTTACTGAAATATCATTAGCAAGTTCCGCCGCCTTGATAAAAGCCTCTCTTGCGGAAGAAATATCGCCCGCATTGTATAAATCTTTTCCTTGTTGGTAGAAACTTTTAAAAGCTTCAATTTTCGGTTGATTATTCATAATTGACTTTACTTTATAAGAAATGTTATATATTTTCATTTTTTACTTCTTTTAATTCGTTACAATACAAAATATACTCATCAAAAAAGTAAAATACTGATTTTTTATACGGGACTTTATTTTCATAATACGGATCCTTAAGTCCATCTATCATTTTATTAAATGTTGAATTTGCCCCTCTTTTGCATAAGCTAGGGTTCTGAAACGGATTATGGGGACAACTTTTATTTATATTTGTTAAAGAATAGGACAAATCAATTTTATTGGGCAATATTAAATCATTAAAACTGCCAATATTTAGTGAATCGGTTACCGCTATTTCATCAATTACTCTTCCAT
>CAMAGA010000117.1 GCA_945833955.1 uncultured Clostridia bacterium | reverse complement strand
CCCGATTCGGGCGCAAGCACCGCTTGGGGAACGGCACCCCGATTCGGGCGCAAGCACCGCTTGGGGAACGGCACCCCGATTTGGGCGCAAGCACCGTTTCAGAGACGGCACCCCGATTCGGGGGCGGTTGCCCCCACCTGAAAACTGTTTTTTGCCTTAACAAAAGGAGATTTGATTTTATGCTCTATTCAACCGTTCTCTTTGATTTTGACGGAACGCTCTTTGATACTTCCGACGGCATTACGGGCTGCGTGCAGTATGCGCTGGAAAAGTTCGGCATCGCGTCGGATAAGCAGAACCTGCAAAGCTTTATCGGGCCGCCTCTTGCCGAGTCCTTCCGAAGATACTACGGCTTTTCCGAAGAGCAGGCGGTGCAAGCCGTGCGGTACTTCCGCGAGCGCTACCCTGCCGTCTGCATACGGGGTTCCACCCCCTACGGCGGCATTACGGAACTTTTGCAAAAACTGCAAAAGGCAGGCGTGCGCCTTGGAATTGCCACCGGCAAGCCGCAGGTCTTTGCCGAAAAGATTTTACAGGCGAACGGGCTTTCCGACTATTTTGCCGTGGTCGTCGGCAGTGACCCAAGCGGCACACGGCAGGATAAAGCGGAAATCGTGCAGACCGCGCTGGATAGATTGCAGGTATCCGATTATGGGAGCGTTGCGCTCGTCGGGGATACGCTGTACGACGTGCTGGGCGCAACGCAGTGCGGCATAGACTGCATCGGCGTGGAATACGGCTTCGGTTTGCCCGGGGCATTTCGGGACGCACGCTACACCGTGCCCACCGTTTCCGCACTGGAAGCGTTGCTCTTGCAATGACTCCCCCGTTTTTCGGTCTTGCGCTTGCAATTCGCCCCCGTCGGAATCCGATTGCGATCGGGCGCAGACGCAAGCGCTGCTTTTACAATGAGGATGTTATCATCCCTCCGGATAAGCGGGGACGGATATTCTTATTCACAAATCTAAATTTTGCAATTGAGGATATTACCACCCCTATGGATAAGCCGCAGATTTTCGCAAGGAAAATCTGCGGCACTTTCGTTTCGATTGCCTTTTTTGAATTTCTTTTTTTTGATTGCGCCGTTATCCGCCGTTGCGCATTCCGTGCGGAATTCCGATCAAAGGAAACTGATTTTGGATCGCTTTGACGATTCATTGCCTTGTCCGACAAGTGATAAAATCATAGCCCTGCACTTGCTTTTCAATGCGTGACTTTAATTTACCGGTAACTCTTCCCGTAGAATAATAAACCGACCTATAAACGTGAAGCTTCGGATATATCTTGATCGCAATTGTATTTCCGTTTTGCAGATACGCAAAGACCTGTGCGGCATAGCAATTCCTTTTCTGCACCCAATGAAAAACGATTTCCAGATTTTTCACTTGATCCAGTTCGCACCGTTCTTTTTGATTGCCCTTCCTCATTTCCAGTAAATTATGCTCAAAATCAATAATTACCTCTCTTCGTAAAACGTAATGCAAAAAAACGGCAATCGAGCCCGCACATAAAATCGCCGTAATACAGCCGGCTGCGATTTCGCTGTGGAAAAAAGCGATTCCCGTGACTAAACCCGTCAGCATAGTTATAATTGCATAAGTCAATATACTTCGGTTACTGTTTTCAAAGCGCAAAAGGATGCGTTTTTTTAATATTTCCATACTCCCTTACCGTTTACTTACGTTCATTCTACCGTCACCGAAAACGAAAAGCAAGCGGTTCGGTAAAGCAGTATAGCAGGCTATACCGATTCTGCTCCGCTATATTCCGTTCCGTTCGCCGTGCGTCGGCTTTCGGCTTCTCCGAATCGGAAAAAGGCGCGGCTGCACGCCACGCCCGATTCCTTCCCCCCCCGCAACCGACCGAGCATTCCTTTCAAAGGTCTCGATCCATACGGGGAGTGCGTTTTTCCGTTTCCAAGAACGGTCTTTGCAATACTGTTTTATTCGGCTGCGGCTTCGGAGACGACCGTGTGGATGGCGATCACGTTCCATTCATGGATGGGTGCGCCGAAGAGGTTTTCGTTCGTTTCCGGTGCGACGAACTTTCTGTGCGACTCGGCAAAGTCGGCAGAGAAGCGGGCAAGATCCAGACTTTCCCCTACGGAGATATCCCTGCCGCTGATGAGTGCGTACACGTTGCCGAACCGGGGATCCGCGTGTAAATTCCGCAGGAACGCTTCGATTTTTTCCACCTTTTCTTCCCCGTTGACGGTGGTAAAGGTGTAATTGAATTCGCCGCCGGAGATTACGTCCGATAGCGGAGTGCCCCCGTAAACGTTCTCCTCGCCGCAATCGTTTTTGCCGTACAGCCACGTGAGCGCGTGCACGAGCGGCGCAATTTCCAGACTCTTTTGCAACGCTTCCATAAAGCTGATTTTATCGCCCAGCTTTTCCATTTCCTGATTGTCCCGCACCATATAGCGCACGCCCGACTCCCGAATGATCTGCATTTCCTTTTCGGCATTGTTCAAGTGGAAAACGCCCTCAAAGGAGAAGGGTTTGACCACGAAGAAGAAGGTATTCGGTCTGCTTTGTACAAAGCGCAGAATTTCGGGCATATAAATTTCCCCCGAGTTGCCGCCGAGACCGAATGCAATGAGGAGCGGGTCGTTCCCCTGCAGTATATCCAAAATCGGGTTGATGTTGTTTCTATGTAACTGGATCTTTCGGATTCCCTCTATCCAACGGTCCATTTTGCCGTCCGCATAGATGAGCTCCGCCCCCACCTTCTGTTTTGCAAGGAGTGCCAATATATTTCTGCCGCAACCGCCTATGCCCATTACTTTTAAGCCCATAGTTTTTTCCTCCATAATTTCTTAATTATATTATACCACTTTTCTCCATGATTTCAATAGTCTTTTCGTTTTTTCTTACGAAAAAAAACATTTTTTTCATGCTTTCTCTTTTGCCCGTCGCATCTACCTTCTTTTCCGCTACGGATGCGGTGTTGCGATTCCCGCATCTTATGATCATCGTAATTTGTACGCCGTACCCGTTTATTTTCTTTGCACCGTACAGCTCTCCGGGAAGGCGTTCTTGCCGACCGCGCAACGTGCGGGCAAGGTTATGCTCCGCAACGAATCGCACCCCCGAAAGGCGCAAAAACCGATGCAACCTAAGGAGTCGGGCACGGTTACGGCGGCAAGGCGCTTGCATCCATCGAACGTATAGTCGTCGATTCGGGTCACGCCGTGCGGAACGGTTATGCCGATCAGGCTCGTACAGTCTTTGAACGCCGCTTTCCCGATTTCCGTTACCGTGTTCGGAATCGTCACGCTTACGAGATTTTCGCATTGGCAGAACGCCTCGTTCCCGATACTAACCACGCCGCTCGGAACGGTTATAGTCGTAATGCCGCCGCACTGATAGAACGCATCCTGCCCGATTTTGGCTACTGCGCTCGGGATAACGCTGTTTTTGCAGCCGCAAACGACGATTTTGGTCGCCCTTTCCACCACGCAGTTGCCTGCGCTGTAATAGGTGCGGTTTTCCGGCGAAACCTCGACGGCGACGAGATTGCCGCAGGCAAGCGCCCCTTGCCCGATGCTTTTGACGGAAGCGGGAATCGTGATGCCTGCAAGGCTCGTGCATTCGGAAAATGCCCAGCACCCGATCTTCGTTACGGAATCGGGAATCGTAATGCCTGCAAGACCGGTACATTTTTGAAAGGCAAATTCGCCGATTTCCGTTACCGTGGGCGGTATCTTTACGTTCGCAAGGCTTTTGCATTCGGAAAAGGCAAATTCCCCGATGCATTTTACGGAATCGGGAATAGCGACGCTACGCAGCGTGCGGCATTTGGAAAATGCCCATTCCCCGATTGCAGTGACGGGTTTTTCTTCGTACACGCTTGCAATTTCGATGTCCGCTTGCGTGCAATCGCCCATGCCCGTGCAGAGGCAGGCGGTTCCGTCCTTGGCTATTTTGTATTCCAGGCAGTTGCGCTTCCACTCCACACGGCACGCCCATTCGGGGTCCGTAAAGTACTCCGCCACTGTTGCGCCGTTGTACAGATCGGCGCTGGAAAAGGGGGTAGAGCCGCTTTCGCTCTCGGCAGACCAACCGAAGGGAGTGACGAAGCGTATCTTATTGAGTCCGCTCCCGTAAAATGCCGCCTTGCCGATCGTATTCACGCTTTCGGAAATTTCCACGCTCGTTAAGGCGGTGCAACCCTCGAACGCCCTTTCCCCGATTGCCGTGACGCCGTCGGGAATAACCACGTTGCCGCCTGTGCCTTTATATTTTATCAATACGCCGTTTTCAACCGTAAAATCTTCAAAAGATTGTTCCATTTTCCCCTGCTCCTTGCATTGATTGCCGATTTTGCTTTCCGTTTACCGTACAGCCTCGGGGAAAAGCATATTCTCCAAGGCTGCAATCCTTCCGTATCCTTTTTGTCCGTGCGTGCTATGATTTCGGATAGAATCCTATCCCTTGATTGCATTATACAGGTTTTCAGAGGGATTGTCAATAGGCATCGGAAAAGAAGCAGGATAACTCCGAACTGTATTTTACCGTGCGGATTTGCGACGTTCGGAATGCACGGTAGAGCAAAGATTTGGATCTCTTATCGGGGCGGGTGGCGGGATTAAAATAAAAGGGTAAGGCTTATCCTTATACTCCCCTATGTACAAATTCGCTCAGCCCGAAAAATCCGTAAAGCACGGATAGACAGCACTCGGAAGGCTCTCGCCTTCGGGGGAGCTATCAGCGAGCGAAAAGCGAAGCTGACTGAGGGAGAGATTTTTAATTGCTTGTAATTTTTTGTTTGCAAAAAATTACAAGCATAAATAACGGTCAAACACATCCTTTTTATGCTTTAGCGGTAATTGTTCAGAATAGTTTAAAGCATTTCTGCCGCTGTTTGATTGTACTTTTTCTCTCCTTCCGTCAAAAATCAGAGATTTTTGCCACCTCCCCCGTCAGGTGGAGGCAGGGCGGTAGCCATGCGCACTATAACTCCGATACTCCCGTACAAACGGCAAAGCCGCCGATTTTTCGGGCGGGAAAAATCGGCAGCATATTAACTTAATGCTTATCCTTGTGAAAGGCTCTCGCCTTCGGGGGAGCTATCAGCGACAGCTGACTGAGGGAGAGAACCGACGGCAATTACCTCGTTGCAGTTGAATGCATAGAATCAGGAACTGCCTTGCCCCGGCTCCATTCTTCGGGGGAGCTATCAGCGAGCGAAAAGCGAAGCTGACTGAGGGAGAGATTTTT
>CAMAGA010000116.1 GCA_945833955.1 uncultured Clostridia bacterium | reverse complement strand
CAGATTGATTATAGAAGAATACAGAAGGCAAAGAGAAAACTTTCTGGAACTGGAAAAAGTGGTAGGCGAAAAACTGCAGGAGATAGCGGAGACTTCCGGCATAGAGGTATTCAGCATAGAACACCGCGTCAAGAAGGAGGACAGTCTTGCGGAAAAACTGGTACGCAACGGCGATTGGTACAAGGAACTTGACAATCTGACGGATATTCTGGGCGCGCGCGTCATTTGCTTTTTTAACGACGACGTGGACAAATTCGGGAAGCTGGTGGAAAAAACTTTTACCGTGGACTGGAAAAACTCGTCCGACAAGCGCGCGCTGATCAAGGCAAACTCCTTCGGGTATCTTTCCCTGCACTATATTTGCTACTTCCCCGAAGGTTGCGGTCAGCCCGAGCATATCTGCGGCAAAAAATTTGAAATACAGATCCGCACGATATTACAGCATACGTGGGCGGCGATTGAACACGACATCGGCTATAAAAACGAATTCGGCTTGCCGAGGGAATACGAGAGAGCCTTTTCCCGCATTGCGGGGCTTTTGGAAATCGCCGACGAAGAATTTATGCGGGTGCGGGACGGCATGAAAAACTATACCGCAGATATCCGCAAGCGCATTCAGGAAAACCGCGCGGACGACGTTGCCATCAACATGGTATCCCTGCAGGAATACGTGGATCACAACGATCCTATGCGGGAGCTTTTGCGTAAGATTGCCGACGTTTGCGGCGCGGAAATTCAGTCCGTATCCCCCGATAACTATATACCGCAACTTGCATGGTTCGGTATCACGACCGTAGGCGGCTTGCAGGAGATGTTCCGCCGCAACGCCTCCCTCGCCTATTCCCTTGCGCAGAGTGCGCTCGCCGCGTCGGATATGGACGTGATTTCGTCAAGTTTGGGCCTTCGATATATTTGCCGCGCGGAACTCCTCCTCGGCAACTACACCGAAGAGCAGGCGGCGGAATTTTTCAATCTCTCCCTTCGGGACGAAGAGCGGGCAAAGCGGCAGGCAAAGCTTCTGTTTTGTAACTACCGCAACCAAGGAGAGGACGAGCAATGATGGAAGAAGAATCTATCCGTTATGAAAGAGCCCTCGCCTTTGCAACGAAAAAACACGAAGGGCAATACCGCATAGGCGGACTGCCGTATATATCGCACCCCGTCGCCGTTGCCGAGATCGTTCGTCAAAAGGGCGGAGATGCGGACGCAATCATTACGGCTTTATTTCACGATCTTTTGGAAGACACGGACGCCACGGAGGAAGAGATTTTATTCTACGGCAACCCGAAAATTCTCCGTTCCGTGCAACTTTTGACAAAGACGAAAGGGTACGTAATGCAGGACTACGTGAACGCCATCCGTTCCGATCCGACGGCATTTTTAGTAAAAGGGGCGGACCGCCTGCACAATTTGCGTTGCGCTTTGGTTGCGGATGCGCAATTTCGCAGAAAGTACGTCTATGAGACGATAGACTGGTATCTGGATTTCCTGCCGGAAATCCCGTCCGCCGTCAAAGATCTGGCGCAATCGCTGGATATACCGCTTGCGGAACTCCCGTTCTCCTACGCACCCGAACATACGTGGAAAATAAAATAATAAGGAAGGTATCATTATGAAAATCGAAAAGCAAGCAGCAGAAAGCACTTTGACTTTGGCTATCATCGGCAGACTGGACACGACGACCGCCCCGGAACTGGAAGCGGAACTCAACGCCTGCCTTGCGCCCGTACAGGACCTCATCTTCGATCTGCAGGATCTCGAATACATATCCTCCGCAGGTTTGCGGGTCATTTTAAAGGCGCAGAAGGTCATGAACAAGAAGGGCTCCATGAAGCTCGTCCACGTGAACGACAGCGTAATGGAAGTTTTCGATATCACCGGATTTGCGGATATACTCACGATTGAGTAAACCGCACCCTCGGCTTTCCGAGGCGGAATTCCGGAACTGTTTCCATACACGAAAGTCCGCCGGAGAATATTGCTTTTTCCGGCGCGCTTTTGTATCGTGCCTTTTTAGCGCACGTTTGCAAAAAATCTTTCTACCATTATGACCTATGATTTTTTAACGGTTTTCCTTTTGGTATGCGCCACGCTTTTGCCCGTTGCTCCGGCAGTCGTTTTATACCTTTTGGAAAGGAAAACCCCGTTCGGTAAAATTAAGTATTGGAAAAGGCAACTCGTAGCAGGGCTACTCTTTGGCGGAGTCGCCATCCTCGCAACCGAATTCGGCATCCCCGTGCAGGGTGCGGTTTTAAACGTGCGCAATGCCGCACCGCTCACGGCAGGGCTCCTCTTCGGCGGTCCGGCAGGTATCCTTGCAGGCGCTATCGGCGGCGTTTACCGCTGGATAGCCACTTTTTGGGGCGCAGGGGAATTCAGCCGACTGGCTTGCTCCATCGCCTGCATTTTGGCAGGGCTCTTTGGCGCAGGATGCCGCAAGTTCATGTTCGATAACAAAAAGGCTGCCTGGTTCTACGGGCTGGCAATCGGCTGCACCACGGAAGTGTTGCATATGCTCCTGCTGTTTTTGACAAATATGGACGACATCTATACGTCCTATACGATCGTGGCAATCTGCGCGCCCCCGATGATCGCCTGTTGCGGTATTTCCGTTATGCTGTCCCTGTTTTTTGTGGCACTCGTCGGCAAACAAAACGGGGAAAAGCGCACCCATACCCGACAGATATCGCAGATATTTCAGCTTCTGCTGCTGATATGCGTCGTTACCGCCTTTGTTGCGACCAATCTGTTTACCAACGTATTACAGACGCGGATAGCCGATAAAAATGCCTCCAGCCTGCTCTCTTTAAATCTTGCCGACGTAAAAAAGGACGTTTCGGAAGCCTCCGACGCCAATCTTTTAAAGATCACGAAGAGCGTTGCCGCAAAAGTTTCCCTTGCCGCCACGAGGGAGGAGCTGACTGCGCTTTTAACGGAATACAACGTGGCAGGCATCAATCTGGTGGACGAAAACGGAATCATTCGGGAAAGCACCCGCCCCGACTTCGTCGGGTTCGATATGGCGTCCGGTGCGCAATCGGCAGAGTTTTTATGTCTCCTGCACGGACAGCAAAGTTACGTACAGAGCTATCAACCCCTCTCCGGCGACAGCAGCGTATCCCGCAAGTACGCAGGCATAGCCTTTGCGGACGGGGGATTCGTGCAGGTGGGTTATAACGCAGAGCAATTCCAGAGCGACGTTGCCGACGAAGTGCGGCTTGCCGTAAAAAACCGCCATATCGGGCAAACGGGCGGCATCATCGTCTGTGACGAGAACTTAACGATTATCAGCGATAACGCAGGGCATACAGGGGAAACTGCGATAGACAGGAACGACGTAAAGGACATAGAAGCGCAACCCGGCACGAAGTTTACGGCAAACGTAGGCGGAGTAAATTCCTACTGCATATACGACGTATCGGAAGGCTTCTTCCTCATCGCTACGATTCCCGTTACGGAAGCCATGTTCTCCCGCGATATTGCGGTTACCGTTTTCGCCTTTATGGAAATCATAGTATTCGCCGCACTGTTCGTGCACGTATACTTCCTGCTGAAAAAGCTGGTCGTGGATAACATCCACAAAATCAACCGTTCCCTTGCACAGATCACGGGCGGCGACCTGAACGTGCAGGTCAACGTGCGGGAAAACGAGGAATTTGCCTCGCTTTCGGACGACATCAACTCCACCGTCGATACGCTCAAACACTATATTGCCGAAGCGGAAAGCCGCATAGATCGGGAACTGGAATTTGCAAGGCAGATACAACGCTCTTCCTTGCCTTCCGTCTTTCCGCCCTACCCGGACAGAAAGGACTTTGCGATCTACGCCTCCATGGACGCCGCCAAGGAAGTCGGCGGAGACTTTTACGACTTCTATATGCCCGACTCCGCCCACCTCGTTTTCCTCGTTGCGGACGTATCGGGTAAAGGAATCCCCGGCGCGCTCTTTATGATGCGCTCGAAGACCTTACTGAAAAACCTTGCCGAAACGGGCATCGAAATCGACAAGGTCTTCACGGAAGCAAACGACGCCCTCTCGGAAAACAACGATGCGGAAATGTTCGTAACGGCGTGGATGGGGCGGCTCGATCTGGAAAGCGGCGTTTTAGAGTACGTCAACGCAGGGCACAATCCGCCGCTCATCCGCCATGCAGGCGGTACGTTTACGTATCTGCGCACCCGCCCCAACTTTATTCTTGCCGGCATGGAAGGCACGAGATACAAAAAACACGAACTGCAGCTTTCCGCCGGGGACGAAATCTTCCTCTATACGGACGGCGTAACGGAAGCGGCAAATAAAGAAAACCGCCTTTACGGCGAAGAACGGTTGGAAAAAGTTCTCTCCGACTCCGCCAGCGACCCGAAATTGCTCTGCGCAGCCGTTCGGGCGGACGTGGACGAATTCGTGCAGGATGCGGACCAGTCCGACGATATTACCATGCTCTGCGTAAAGTTCAACGCCGACGCGCAAACGGCGGAACTTGCATTCCTTCCCGACCAAAACTCCATGGAAGCGGTAACGGATTTCCTGACCGAAAAATTGGAAGAATGGGAAGTACCGCCCAAGGTTGCAAACCGCGCGCAGGTTGCCGCAGACGAAATCTGCTCCAACATCGTGTATTACAGCGGAGCGAAAAACGTACAGATTGCGCTCCTTTACAGCAAGGAAAAGCTCACGCTTACCTTTACGGACGACGGCACGCCTTACGACCCGACTGCCGCACGGGATCCGGACGTAACGCTTTCCGCCGAAGAGAGGGAAATAGGCGGTCTCGGCATCTTTATGGTAAAAAAGATGGCAAGTTCCGTAGCATACCGCAACCAAAACGAAAAAAATATTCTTTCCGTTACCCTGGATATCGCAAAATAATATAAGGAAGTATAGAATTTATGAATTTTCACGTTGAAAAGAAAGATCCGTCCACGCTTGCGCTTTTCGGGCGGCTGGACAGCCTTTCCGCCCCCGATATGGAAGAAGTGCTTGCCACCGTGCTCCCCACCGCCAATCACCTCGTACTCGATATGGAAAGTTTGGAGTACATCTCCTCGGCAGGTCTGCGCGTGATCCTGAAAATCAAGAAGGCGCTGGCGCATAAAGGCGATTTAAAATTGAAAAACGTATCCGAAGCGGTATACGAAGTGCTGGAAAGCACCGGCTTTTCCGATTGTCTGTTAATCGAATAATACGGAAACAGTCAAGAACAAAACAGCCCGACGCATTGCCTCGGACTGAAAATCA
>CAMAGA010000115.1 GCA_945833955.1 uncultured Clostridia bacterium | reverse complement strand
ACCTGACGGGGGAGGTGGCAAAAATCTTCGATTTTTGACGGAGGGAGAGAAAAAACTACAAGAAAGAGCGGTACTAATGCTTTGAACTAACTACAATAATTACCGCAAAGTCTCTCCCTCAGTCAGCTTCGCTTTTGCTCGCTGACAGCTCCCCCGTCAGGTGGAGCCTTCCGACCGCCATAAATCCGCACTTTACTGAATTTTTTGAGCGAGGTACGATTATGTCTTGCCTTCCTTCTTCGAGGGAATATCGGAGTTATAGGGCGTATGGGGTTTGCCTGCCTCCACCTGACGGGGGAGGTGGCAAAAATCTTTGATTTTTGACGGAGGGAGAGAAAACCCCGTCCTTTCGTTCGGCTGAAAGGATTCAGAAAGGAATTACTCTGCCCTGCCTCCACCTGACGGAGGGAGAGAAAAAACTACAAGAAAGAGCGGTACTAATGCTTTGAACTAACTACAATAATTACCGCAAAATCTCTCCCTCAGTCAGCTTCGCTTTTGCTCGCTGACAGCTCCCTCGTCAGATGGAGCCAAGACAAAGGAATTTCTTATTCTATGGATTCAACTGCAACGAGGTAATTACCGCCGGTTCTCTCCCGCAGTCAGCTTCGCTTTTGCTCGCTGACGGCTCCCTCGAAGAATGGAGCCAAGGGGCGCTGTCAACTCGTGCTTTACCGTAACTTTGGAGTTCGTTGGAATCTTTCACAAAGATAAACCCCGTATCAGCTCGAAAATCAGCCCGTAACGGATGAAAGAGATTTCCTTGCGGGGATTACACGGCGACGGCTGAAACGGCAAATTAAGCCGTCTGTCAGCCCGAAAATCAGCCCGTAACGGGTGGGAACGGTTTTTCCGATAAGAGAAGTACGGGAAACGAAACAATCCGCTATAAGCCGAAAAATAAAACGAAGAGAGCGCACTGCGCCGCAAAAAACAGCGGTACGGTGCGCTTGGTTTTTCGGCGGGTGCGGCAAGGCAAAAGTTTCCGAGAGCGGCACGGCGGAAAAACGGTCTTTGCATGGCAAGGGTGTGGCAAGGCAAAAGTTCCCCGGGGGCGGCACGGCGGGAAAACGGTCCTTGCATAGCAAGGGTGCGGCAAGGCAAAAGTTTCCGAGGGCGGCACGGCAGAAAAACGGTCTTTGCATGGCAAGGGTGCGGCAAGGCAAAAGTTCCCGAGGGCGGCACGGCGGGAAAACGGTCTTTGCATAGCAAGGGCGGCAAGGCGATTCGGGAGCGACAAATCGGCAGAATCGGCAGAATCGCAGAATCGGGCAGAATCGGGCAAAGCCGCAAAGTCGGCAAAAAAAGTCGAGCGAAAAAGAAAAAGCCGTGGTATAATCGGAGTACACTTACACCTGAGGGAGAAAGAGATGGACGAGAGGATCGGGGCGGTACAGAGAATGCAGGACTATATAGCCGAACACCTGCAAGGGGAGATTACGTGGGCGGAGCTTGCCAAAGCGTCGGGGTTTTCCCCGTGGCATTCCTATCGGCTCTTCCGGGCGTATACGGGGTATTCCCCTGCCGACTATATCCGCCGCTTTCGCCTTTCGCAGTCGGCAATGCGCCTCAAACGGGAGAAGATTACGATTACGGAAGCGGCGTTCTCGCTCGGCTTCGGCAGCGTGGACGGCTACACCCGGGCGTTCTTTCGGGAGTTCGGTTGCAATCCGAGCGACTACGCCGCCCGTCCCGTGCCCGTCACTCTCTTCGTGCCCTACGGTGTAAAATTCAGGTTTATGGAGAGAAGAACCATGGAAAACGTAAAGAGCGTATTCGTGCAGGCAGTGCAAAAACCTGCCAGAAAGGTCATCGTCAAGCGAGGGCAAAAGGCGGAAGAGTATTGGGATTACTGCACGGAAGTGGGATGCGACGTATGGGGTACGTTGCTCTCGATGGACAGTCTCGGCGGAGAACCCGTCTGTATGTGGCTGCCGGAAAAGTACAGGGCGAACGGGTCCGCCTACGTGCAGGGCGTAGAAGTGCCGCCCGATTATAACGGCTCCGTGCCGAGCGGCTTCGACGTAATCTTACTGCCGCAGGCGGAGTATCTGCTCTTTTGCGGCGAGCCGTTTGCGGAAGAGGACTTCGAGCAGGCGATCGGTGCGGTACAACAGGCAATGGAAAAGTTCGTGCCGCAGAATATCGGCTACGAGTGGGACGATTCGAGCCCCCGCATTCAGTTAGAGCCGAAGGGCAGCCGAGGCTATATGGAACTGCGCGCCGTAAAAAAACTGCGGTAAAAACTGCGGTAAACGGCAGTCGGCTTGCAGTCGGAACGGGAAGAAGCCGTGCGATAGAAAAGACGGGTACGCATTGGGTTCTGCATTGGTCTGATTCCCGCAAAAAGGAAGAAGCCGTGCGCCCGAAAAACGGGTACACGGCGTATTTCCTGCCGATAAAAAGGCGAGTGCAAAATCGTCGCACCTGCGCAAAAAAGTCGCACCCGACGCTGTCACCCCGTGGTGCAAATTTGTCGCACGGGGGTGCAATCCCGTCACCCCGGGGGTGCAATCCCGTCGCACGGGGAGCGGCAAAGTTGCGCACAATAATAAAGAATATATAAAAGAATTATATACAAGAATATATTATGTACGGACGGAGAGCTTTCGCTCTCTTTCCGTACACGGGAAAATTTCATTTTCCGAGGAGTGCGCTCTTTGCGTGCGCTCTGTATTTTCAGCCGAAAAGGCTTTGTAAGTTGCCTGCGGCTGTATAAGAGATACAGCTTTCAGACAAGGCGAAAAGGCGCAAGGGAAGCGTAAGCAGAGGGCTTTTTCAGCCTTGGCTCGGGAGCTTGGGAAGCTTGCAGGTTCTACATCTGTCAAGCCGCTATCGGCAATAAACCCACCTTGGCTCGGGAGCTTGGGAAGCTTGCGGAAAGCAGGGAGAAAAGCCGTAAGGAAGGCGCAAGGAAGCCGTAAGGAAGGCGTAAGAGACGGCAATCTATGTAAGTGCCTTCCGTAACGGTTCCGTCTGAATAAACCGCCCGGAAGGCTGTACGGGTTTTACGGGGCCTTACAGCAAGGCTTTCCAGTTGCGCTCGTACTTCTCCTCCATGCGGATCATTTCCTTTAAAAGCTCGTCCACTTCGGGGGAGACGGTCGTTTCGCTGTCCGTCTGTGACGCTTTGAGGGCGGTGATGCCCATGACCGTGCCCTGCGCCATCATCTCCGCTATGTGGGAGCGGGAGTTATCCGCCATGGTGTTCATCTTGATGCCGCTCCACATCATCGCCTTTTTGATAACGCCCGGCTCCTTGATTTCGGAGTCGAATCTGCGGGCAAGCGCGGCGGCTTTGCCGCTGATTTCCTCGTACCCTTCGTGCTGGGCGCAAAGCTCCTTTTTGACTTCCGTGTCGTCCACTTCGGGCAGAATATCGGCAATGGAAGTGAGGGCGAGCTGTGCGTTGCGGTAAATTTCCGCCAGAACTTCCTGATTGGATTTTTCGTTCATATCAAAATACCTCTGAAAAAGAGTATGCTTAGAAAAAAATTTCTTATACATACCTAAAAAGCAGTTGACAGAAACAAAAAAATGCAATACAATAGAATGCGAGCCGCACGGAACGGGTCTTTACAAGCGCGGGCATTTTTTCCGCCACCTGCACGGCGAGACTGGAAAGAGGAGGTAAACATCGTATGTACGCTATCATTGATAACGGCGGCAAGCAGTACAAGGTTGCGGAAGGCGATTCCGTCAGAGTGGAAAAGCTGGAAGCAGAACTCGGCGCAACCGTAGAATTCAAAGTCGTTATGGTTTCCGACGAGGCAGGCGTTAAGACGGGCGCGGAAGTTGCCAACGCAAAGGTAACCGCTACCGTAGAAAAGCAGGCTAAGGAAAAGAAGATCATCGTCTTCAAGTATAAGGCAAAGAAGAATGAACGTAAAAAGCAGGGCCACAGACAGCCCTATACGCAGGTAAAGATCGAAACGATCTCCCTGTAAGAGACCATTTCCATAGGAGGAGAAAAATATGATTCTGATCAATTTATTCGCTCATAAAAAGGGAACGGGTTCTTCTCACAACGGTCGTGACAGCGAAGCCAAAAGACTTGGCGTAAAACGTGCCGACGGTCAGGCTGTCAACGCAGGCAGCATTCTCGTTCGTCAGAGAGGTACTCGCATTCATCCCGGCAACAACGTAGGTATCGGCAAGGACGATACCCTGTTCGCTCTCGTCAGCGGCGTTGTCAGATTTGAAAGACTGGGCAGAGACAAGAAGCAGGTAAGCGTATATCCCGCAGCTCCCGTTGCGGAAGAAAGCGTAGCCGCAGCCGAATAATGCATTTTTCGGATAGTTTCAAATAAAAACAAGTAAAAAAACACGTCGCAGACCCCTGCGGCGTTTTTTTATGCAAACCATACACGACTGTTATATATAGTGATATATTATTCATAATATGGTTTATTTATACGGTTATTTCGGGAGAGTCATATTGCCTGCCTCCGCCTTTTGGGAACTTGCTATGCCTGCCTCCACCCGACGGGGCACGTGTGAATCCCGCCTTGCCCCCACCTGACGGGGCACGCATGAATACCGCCTTGCCCCCACCTGACGGGGCAGAGTTATAGGTCGCATCGGAGTAGCCCTGCCTCCACCTGACGGGGGAGGTGGCAAAAATCTTTGATTTTTGACGGAGGGAGAGAAAAAACAACAAGAAAGAGCGGTGCTAATGCTTTGAACTAACTACAATAATTACCGCAAAATCTCTCCCTCAGTCTCCTGCGGAGACAGCTCCCCCGTTAGGTGGAGGCAAAGCAGTTTCTGATTCTAAGCATTCAACTATATCGAAGCAAGTGCCGCCGGTTCTCTCCCTCAGTCTCCTGCGGAGACAGCTCCCCCGTCAGGTGGAGCCAAGGGGCGCTGTCAATTCATGCTTTACTGTGACTTTGAATTCGGCGTGAACCTTTCATAAGGATAATCCTTTACCCTTTTATTATAATCCCGCCCGCCCGCCCCAATAATGGGATTCGGGGTACTTTTGGTGAATGCCTTCCGAGCAAAGTAGGGTTTATGCCAGCCTCCACCTGACGGGGGAGGTGGCAAAAATCTTTGATTTTTGACGGAAGGAGAGAAAAAACTCCGTCCTTCCGTTCGGCTGAAAGGATTCAGAGAGGAATTATTCCATCTCATTTATGCTTGCAATTTTTTGTTTGCAAAAAATTGTAAGCAGAGAAAGTCTCTCCCTCAGTCAGCTTCGCATTCTGCTCGCTGACAGCTCCCCCGTCAGGTGGAGCCAAGGGGCGCTGTCAATTCATGCTTTACTGT
>CAMAGA010000114.1 GCA_945833955.1 uncultured Clostridia bacterium | reverse complement strand
CCGTCAAAAATCGGAGATTTTTGCCACCTCCCCCGTCAGGTGGAGGCAAGGCAAAGCAATTGCTTTTTGAATGCATTCAGCCGAACGGAAGGACGGGGTTTTCTCTCCCTCCGTCAAAAATCAGAGATTTTTGCCACCTCCCCCGTCAGGTGGAGGCGGGGCTGTTCCGATGCGACCTATGACTCTGCCCCGTCAGGTGGAGGCAGGGCTGTTCCGATACGCCTTATAACTCTGCCCCCGTCAGGTGGAGGCAAGGCAAAACCGATGCGACCTATAACTCCGACCTTATCAGGTGGGGGCAGGGCTGTGCTGATGCGACTTATAACTCTGTCTCCGTCAGGTGGAGGCAAGGCAAAGCAATTGCTTTTTGAATGCATTCAGCCGAACGGAAGGACGGGGTTTTCTCTCCCTCCGTCAAAAATCAGAGATTTTTGCCACCTCCCCTGTCAGGTGGAGGCGGGGCAAAACCGATGCGCCTCATTACTCCGAGACTCCTGAAAAAATCGGCGACTTGCCTTTGCTTTGCGTAATTCAGCGTGAAAAGTCGGAAATTGTATCGGAAATTTTTTATATAGGACACTTTTTTGCATGGGACGCGTGTTATAATATGTAGTACAATTCGGGTTGCAAAAAAATAATTTACGTGCTATAATAACAATCGGTAGCGCCGAAAAATTGTGCGTTGATCGATTTTCGGCGGCATACGGGAAAAGAAGAGGCAAGCCGTAGCCGCAAAGCTTTTCGCCTTCCTGAAATAGTTCCCCCGTTTCGGAGTGCAAGGAAGGCTTTGGATTGTAAAAAACGCCTCGGGCAGTTACGTAAAATAACGAATGAAAGAGGAGGGGCAACTATGCCGTTACAGATTATCCGACAGGACGTGACCAAAATGCAGGTGGATGCCATAGTGAATCCGACCAATGCCGAAATGGTGGGTTACAGCGGCGTGGATCTTGCCGTACATACCCTCGCCGGCAAAAAGATGGATGCGGAGTGCGCTCGCCTTTCCCCGCTCGGCTTGGGGCAAGCCAAAATTACGGGCGCCTATAACCTGCCCTGCAAATACGTAATTCATACCTCGGGGCCCGTGTGGCGGGGCGGCACTTTCGGCGAAGCCGATATCTTGCGCTCCTGCTACATAGAGTCGCTTTCGCTTGCCGTGCAAAACGGTTGCCGCTCCGTGGCTGTTCCACTCATCTCTTCGGGGGTGTACGGCTTCCCCAAGGACCAAGTACTGCAATTCGCCGTGCAGACCGTTACGGAGTTCTTGTTGACAAACGACCTCACCGTGTATATCTGCGTGTTCGATCGGGAGTCCTATTCCTTTAGTCGAAAGCTGTTTCTCGATATTCAGGCGTTCATCGAGGACGACTACGTCAACGAACAGGGCAGACTCTTCGGCGCAGGCAGTCTCTTCGATGCGGATTTGTCCGATGCGCTTGCAGGCGGCGCAGGTAACGTAAAAAAAATCGAGAGAATCAGAAGAGCGGAAAGAAAAAGAAGAGCGGAAGCAGAGTGGGGAGTCTGTCCCAACGTGATAAAATACAGCAGAATGCAACCGAAAAAGGATTCCGCAGTACCTTCGAAAACGGATGAAGGTGTATTGCCGCCGACAAAGAAAGAGGAAACTGCGGCGGCGAAAAAGAAAGAGGAAACTGCGTTGCCGCCGACAAAGAAAGAGAAAGAGAATTCCGCATTAGGGGACTCGGGAGCGGACTTAGCGGGATGGGGCGGTTTAAAGGAGTATTTACGGCAGATGGACAAGGGTTTTCAGGAGACGCTGTTTGACCTGATAGACGAAAGGGGTATGACGGAAGTAGAGTGCTACAAGCGGGCGAACGTGGACAAGCGGGTTTTTTCCAAAATCCGAAGCGATAAAAACTACCGTCCGTCCAAGCAAACGGCGGTTGCCTTTGCGATTGCGCTCCGACTGGACCTCGACGAAACGCAGGCGTTGCTTTCCACGCTGGGGCTGACTTTATCGAAGAGCAACCGATTTGATCAGATTATCCGATTCTTTATCTGTAATCACTGCTATAATATCCCGGATATCAATCTGGCGCTGTTCGAGTTTGACCAACCCCTGCTCGGCGCGTCTTAGCGTCGCGCGATAGAAAACGAAATCCAAGAAAGAGGAAATTAAGATATGAACGCAATGCAAGAAAGAGGAGATTAAGATATGAACGATTCGGAAAATCGGAACGAATTAGTCAGAATCGGGCTGGCGCGCTTGCAAAGTACCCAAAACAGAGAGCCGCGCGGGCTGAGCGGCGACCCCGAGGCGGACAGATACTTAAAGGATATTCAAAACTATCCGCATATTTACGTATTGGCTTGTTTGATGGACAAGCAGATCAAAGCGGAAAGGGCGTGGCTTATTCCGTTTGAAGTCTGCTCCCATTTCGGCGCTTTTACCATGCAGGAATTGGCGAATCTTTCCGCCGGACAAATCGAAAGCTACTTTTTGGAATACAAGCCGCACCGCTTCAACAAAGATATGGCGCGCGTTTTTTACGAGGGCATTCAAAGAATTCACACCGTATACGCAGACGACGCTTCTCGGATCTGGAGCGATACGCCAAGCAGCGCCGCAGTAGTGTACCGCTTTTTGCAGTTTGCAGGGGCAGGCATCAAAATTGCGACGATGGCGACCAACATTCTCGTGCGGGAATACCACGTGCCGCTGCGGGATTATTATTCGATAGATATTTCCCCGGACCTGCAAGTCAAAAGGATTTTTTACAGAACGGGCTTGGTCGAGAACACGGACGACGTGAATCTGATTATTTACAAGGCAAGGGAACTCTACCCGATTTTCCCCGGCGTGATTGACGAATCCTGCTGGGAAATCGGCAGAACGTATTGCAGACCGACCGACCCGAACTGTGCCGAATGCCCGCTTGCCGATACCTGCCAAAAGATTTTGGATTAAAGAGCCGTAAAAAGCCGAAAAAGCTTTCGGAGGAAAGAACGCTCCGCAAAAGCTTTGCAAAAGCTTTACATAATCTCCGCAAAGCTTCGGCAAAGCTTCGTGAACGCTCCGCAAAAGCTTTACAAAATCGCCGCAAAGCTTCGGCAAATCTTCGTGAATAAATTCGTAAAAAAGACAGGGTAAGGATAGAAAAGTCTCCCGACGAGCGACCTTTTGGGGAAAGAAAGGATGTATACTATGACCGTAAGGAGAGGGAAGCCTCTGCAAGCAATCATACTATATTTTTCGGAGGGAAAGACAATGGAAGAAAAAACAACGAACGGAACTGCGGTAGAACGGAACGGCGGTGCGGTAGAACAGAACGGCAGTGCGGTAGAACGGAACGGCGGTGCGGTAGAAAAGAGTGGGAACGGAATCACGGAAATGGTGTTTATCATCGACAGGAGCGGCTCGATGTGCGGCATGGAGGCGGATACGGTGGGCGGTTTTAACGCCATGATTGAAAAACAGAAAAAGTTGGACGGCAAGTGCTACGTTTCCACGGTGCTGTTTGCCAATACGGCTTCCGTGTTGCACGATCGGGTGGAGATTCAAAAGATCGAGCCGATGACAAAGCAGCAGTACGTGGTGGGCGGTTGCACGGCGCTGCTCGACGCAATCGGCGGGGCGATTCATCATATCGGCAATATTCATAAGTACGCCGGAGCGGAAGACGTGCCCGAGCATACCATTTTCGTCATCACTACGGACGGCATGGAAAATGCCAGTCGGGAATACGATAGCGCAACGGTCAAGAGCATGATTCAACGGCAGGAGGAACGCTTCGGCTGGGAGTTTTTGTTCGTTGCCGCCAATATTGACGCCGTGGAAACTGCCGCCCGTATCGGCATTCGGGCAGATCGGGCAGCCGACTACACGCAAACGGAGGCGGGTACCCGCAGCGTATACGACGCCGTGGATTTTGCCGTATGCTCCATGCGCCGTAGCGTTCCGCTGCGGGAAGAGTGGAAGGGCAAACTGAATCATCAAAGGAGAGGAAAAAAATAATGGATCGGAAAAGAGCAAAAGCAGTGATCGTCGGTCATGCCGTGGGGGATGCGCTCGGCGTGCCCGTGGAGTTTTGCAGGCGGGAGAAGCTGGATAAACAGCCCGTAACGGATATGCTGGGCTACGGCACGTATTCCGTGCCGGCGGGGGCGTGGTCGGACGATACGAGTATGGCACTCTGCACGCTGGACGCACTGGCAACCTTCGGCGTGGATTATGACCGCATACTGGTCAACTTCGGCAAGTGGTACTATCGGGACGAGTTTACCCCCACGGGCAAAATGTTTGACGTGGGCACGACTTGCAGTATTGCCATAGATAATTACTTTATCCGCGAAATGCCGTACACAAAGTGCGGGCTTGCCGATGAACGCAGCAACGGCAACGGCTCGCTCATGCGCATCCACCCCGTCGTGCTGTTTCTTGCCGATCGGGATATGCCGCTTTCGGAAAAATTGCAAACCGTGCATACCGCATCGGCGTTGACGCACGCGCACGACTGCACCAAAATCGGGTGCGGCATTTACGCCTTTATTTTGTGGGAGCTGCTCAAAAACCCGTCCTTGCAATCGGTGCAAAAGGGCTTACAAAAAGCGGAAGCGTTTTATAGCGGGCAGGAAGCGTGCAAGCGTTACGGGCGGCTGTTCGATCGGGCGTTCGGCAAAGCGCCCCGCAGCGAAATTGCAAGCGGCGGCTACGTCGTGGACACGTTGGAAGCGGCGGTGTGGTGTTTGCTCACTACGGAAAGCTTTTCCGCAGCGGTGTTGCAGGCGGTGAACCTCGGCGGAGATACGGACACGGTTGCCGCCGTCTGCGGCGGGCTTGCCGGCGCACTGTACGGCTATGACGCCATACCGCAAAAATGGCGAGATACGCTATTGAAAAGAGAGTACTTGGAAGACCTGTGCGATCGGGCGTTCCGGGAATAACGGGCAACGCATAGAGGGGAAGGCATAATTTGCAACGCACGGCGGGCAACGTGCAATGAGTAATTTGCAATTTGCAACGTATAGAGGGGAACGGGCGATTTGTGATTAGCGATTTGCAACGCATAGCGGAGAACGGGCGATTTGCGATTTGCAACGCACGGCGGGAAACGGGCGATTTGCGATTTGCAACGAGCCGTGACGGGGTGCAATGCCTGATTCCGCATTCCCGTCTTATATCCGTATTATACCATAAGATGCGGTCAAAACGAACCGTTGCTGTCAGATATTTTGGGATTTGATCGGGTTGCCGCCGGGTTTTTTCAAAAACCCGGCGGCTTGATATTCCTGCATCCTTTTATTCCTGCATA
>CAMAGA010000113.1 GCA_945833955.1 uncultured Clostridia bacterium | reverse complement strand
ATAGTATAGCAAAGGTGCAAAAAGAATACAAGAACGTTACTTTTTTATTATCTGATAATAGATTTGTAACATAGTTTCTTTTTTGAACTATTGAATTTCCTTTTTCCATTGCCGCCCCGTAAGGGGGAGCCTTTTTCTTTCTTACGGAAAGCGTATTTTCAAAACTGAATTTAAGCAAATCTTAATTTACGCACATCTTGATTTACCCGAAGCGCAGTTTGGATTTACCGCACAGCACGGGAAAAGCCTTCCCTTTGCAGGGAAGGCTTTTTGTCGGTTGTTTCGGAAAGCGCATTTCGGTTGTTTCGGAAAGCGTATTCCCGAAGTTTCGTTTGTCCGAGATATACTTGATCCGTTTGCTTCGCTTACGCGGGTTTTACTTTACCGAAGGTTTAGTTTGCCTTTTTCTTGCGGAGCAGAACGAGTACGCCTGCTACCGTGAGGAGCGCCAGACCCGTAGCGATGCCGCCTGCATTACTCATACCGGAAGATACGACGCCGCAACCGACAGCGCTCTTCTTGCTGGCGTGAATGGTGACGTCCGCATAGGTGAGCTCGTACTTTTCCCAACTCTTTGCGCCTTCGGGCAGGGCAGGTTCCGTAACGGTCATGTTTTCCGCATTGAAGGTAACCGTAGCCACTACCTCGCCGTTCAGGTCTACGAAGGTTGCCGTGTAATCGATGAGCGTATAAACCGCTTCGATCGTTACGTCTCCGACCGTCTGTTCCGCAGACCAGCCGGCGGTATAACCGGGCTTTTCGGGTACGGTCGGTACGACGGTACCGGCATTTTCCACCGTATAGGTAACGGTTGCAAAGACTTCGCCGTTTACCGTGTAGGTTGCCGTGTATTCCACGGGCGTGAATTCCGCATAGATCTTGCAATCTTTCAGCGTCAGCGTGTAATCGCCCCAGGAAGCGGTGTAGCCTGCCTTTTCCGGCAGAGCGGGAAGCTTGGAGTCGTCCTTGAACTTGCCGTTTTCGTCGATGTCCTCGATGGTGAAGGATACCATTCTGTATCTCTGGTTGCCGTTATAGAAGGTTGCCGTGTAGGAGATCGGCGTGTAAGCCATATACAGAGTGGTATCTGCCGTAACGGGCGTGGAGAAGTTGAAGTTGATGCCGTCTTCCGTCTTCCAGCCGCCGATCTTGTAGCCTTCGGGAGCGTCGTAACCGCTCGGTGCGCCGATGTCGGTTGCCGTGCCGCCTTCAAGGACGGTCTGCGTTTCCAGAACCTTACCGTTGACGTCTACGAACGTTACGGTGTATTCCGCAAGTTCCACGAAGGTGGGATAGGTAATACCCTTATACCACGCCATGCAACCTTCCGTATCGGCCGCATAACGGTTGAGTCTGTTCAGTAATTCATAGGCAGAATAGGTATTTTCCACAACGTATTCCACGAACTGATCGTTTTCCGCGTCGTAGTAATAGAGGTATGCGCCTACGAATGCGTCGGGCGTAGCGAGCCCTGCCGCAGGCAGAACGTAGTCCACGTCGATATCGCCGCTGACGGAACCGGAAGTGTAGCAGTTGGAAACGTGGGTAGCCGTTTTGTTGCCTTCGCCTTCCACTGCGCAGACGATGCCGGAAACGCCTTCCGTACCGCGGACGTCGCCCTGGTTATAGCAGTTGAACATCGTGCATACGTTGGCATAGCCGACCATACCTGCCGTGTAGTAAGTACCGTCTACCAAACCCGTATTATAGGAGTTGGAGATGGTGGAATTGTCCACGTAAGCGACCATACCGGCAACGATGCCCGCTTCGTCCGAAGCAGCGTCGGAAACGGTTATTCTGCCGTTGTTGCCGCAGTTATCCATGACGGATTCGGAATACATATAACCGATGAGACCGCCGACGACTGCAAAGCCGCGCACGGAGCCGTTGTTCACGCTGCCCGTGATAGTTGCCGTGTACGCAAAGCCCGTGATGCCGCCGAACCAGGTGTTTTCCACGGTGGCGGAACCGGAAGCTTCTTCCCCGGAACCGGAGGAAACGATGGTACCCTGTACGACGCCGTTATTGACGCAGTCCGCAATCGTACCCTGCTGTACGGTACCGGCGATGCCGCCGCCCATGTTCAGACCGTAAACTTCGCCTTCATTGACGCTGTTCCGCACGATAGCGCCGGAGCCTTCGTCTACGGCAATGATACCTGCGATACCGCCTACGTACTGTGCGTTATCGCCTACGCCGGAAACCGTACCGCTGTTTGTACAAGCGTCCACGGTGGAATCCCAGTTGGCGCCGACCACGCCGCCGACGATGAAGCAACCCGTTACGCTTGCCGTGTTTTCGCATTCGGTAACGGTGGCGCCTGCATAGACGTAACCGACGACGCCGCCTTCAAAATAACCTGCGTATTCGGTAATGGAAGTATCTTCCACGCCCGTAACTTCGCCGGAGTTGACAACGCCCTGCAAAGTAGCCGCCTTTGCCTGCCCGACTGCGCCGCCGAAGAGGATGGTAGCGGAAACGGGCGCATAGTTTTCACAATTGGTCATGGTGGCGTTTTCGATATAACCCGTAACGCCGCCTGCATAGTAGCTTGCCACGATTTCACCGTAGTTCACGCAATCGGAAACGTCCGTAGCGGAAGCTTCCCCGACTACGCCGCCGACGATATAGTATGCGGAAACCGCAGCATAGTTGGTACAAGCCGTAACCTGACCTTCTTCCGCAACGCCGACCACGCCGCCGACGAATGCGTTGGCAATGCCTTCCGCATTGAAGAATCCTTCGGGAGCGGTGGATGCCGTTACGTCGCCGCGGTTTTCCAAATCGCTGATTGCAACGCCGTTCGTATAGCCGGCAACGCCGCCCACGTCATAGTAACCGATTACCGTAGCTTCGTTTACGCAGTTTGCAAGCACGCCGTCTTCCATAAAGGCAACGACTGCGCCGACGTATGCGCCGCCCGTAACCGTACCCGTCACCGTTACGTTGACGATGCTACCCAGATATACGCAACCGAAGAGTGCGGTGTATCTGTCGCCCGTAACGTTTAAGTTGGAAACGGTATATTCTGCGCCGTCGTAATTGCCGCGGAAATGGTTAGCGGTACTATTGCCGACGGGGGTGAATTCCACTTCCGCCATGTCGATATCCGCCGTCTGTACAAAGTACGTGCCTTCGTAACGGGTACCGCTGTTGACGAGTTCCGCCAGTTTGACGAGGTCTTCCGCCGTGGCGATCTGATAGGGATCTTCTTTCGTACCCTTACCGCCGGAGAATCTGTAATCGTTGGTGCAGACTTCATCGGAAATGAGTAGCTGTTCTTCCACATTTTCCCAATAGTAATATACGGATACGGCGCCCGTTGCTTCGAGATACGTATTCAACGCTTCTACCGTTTCGTCTGCGGTATAAACGGTTTTAAATTCGTCTTCCGCACATACGTAGCCGCTGTATTCGGAAGAATACCAGAAGTTATTGACTTCCTGCGCAGGCGTGCCTTCTTCATCGGAATCGTTGAGACCGAGGAAGATGCCCCATCTGCCGTTGGTGTGCATGGTCGTTTTCAGCACGTTGTTGGCAATGAGCGTCTGCCCGCTCGTAAGGTTATACCCCATTGCGCTGCCCACGCCGCCGATATACGCCGTGAGGAAGGACTGTGCATAGTTGTTGACGATCGTACAGCCCAGACCGCCGCCGACGAACGCGCCTACGCAGTAGTCGCCTTCCACGTCCGCAATAACTTCGCTGTTGCGGACGACCGTTCTTTCCGCAGCGCCGGCAATGCCGGATACGTATCTGTAACCCTTTACGAAAGCGAAGCTGTAGGCAACGTCGATGATGGAATCGGTCGCATAGCCTGCGATACCGCCGACGTAATAGTTGCCGACCGTTTCTTCATATTCTTCTTCCGCTTCGAGTGCGGCTTCGTAGTCCGTACCGTTGATGAATCCGCCGTCTACTTCCCCTTCGTTCATGGAATTGAGAACCGCGGAATCGGTCAGACGGCCTGCAATACCGCCCACGTATGCGTATGCGCCGATATTATCCAATATCACGTCGCCCGCATTATAGCAAAGCCGGATAATGGTTACTTCCGTAGCGATACCGCAAACGCCGCCCAGATAGCCGTTGGCAATCACCGCACCGCTATTGAAGCAATTGTAGAGGGAGCAATCGTAAGCGAGGCCGCAGATACCGCCCGTTATGTAGATGTATTCGAGTCCGACTCCCCCGATCGTCGCATCGTTGGCGTTGTCGTACACGTCGCACGTTTCCGCATAGCCGACGATACCGCCGAAGTAGCCGTAATAGCCGTTATCCTCTTCCGTTTCTTCACCGGTACCGGAAGCCAGCGCTTTTACGGAAGCAGTGGTATTGTTCGTACAATTCTGCACGACGGAATTTTTTGCCATACCGACGATACCGCCCGCCGTATCGAGTGCGGTAACGCCTGCATTATTTACGCAGTTTACAACGTTGGACTGCATCGCATAACCGACGACGCCGCCCGCATCTTTGCCCTCTGCAACTGCAAGACCGCTCGTTTCGCAAGCATCAATCTTTGCTTGCTGCGCAACGCCGACCAGTACGCCTGCATAGTAGGAAGCTTTGACTTCGCCTTCTACCTTCAGATTGCTGATGGTACCGCCGCGGACGAAGCCGAACAGGGAAGCCATGTATTCCGTATCTGCGTAAAGACCGGAAACGGTGTGTCCGTTGCCGTTGAACGTACCGGAGAAGGGGTAATGCGTTTCATTGCCCTCTTCGTCGGAAGTAAACGTACCGATGGGCGTCCATGCCTGACTGCCGAGGTCGATATCGGCGGTGAGTTCAAAGAATTTTTCCGCATAATCCGTACCGGCGTTTACCTTTTGCGCCAGCAAAGCAAGGTCTTCGCCCGTCTCTATTTTATAGGGGCGTTTTTCCGTACCGTTGCCGGTTTCTTCATACGAAGCGGTCGAAACGGAGCCGCTCCACACACTCGCCTGCGCCTTGGCTTCCGTACTGCTTACCGTGGTCAGAACCAACGAAGAGACGCAGACGCAAAGCAGCGCACAGAGCGTAGCTAAGATTTTATTTCTGAGTTTTTCCATATATACCTCCTTACAGGAATTATATCTATTTTGATTACTCCCGATAATTATACACTGTTATTTATGAATATGTCAAATAAATCCAAAGCTTGAAAAGTATTTTTTATGGACTTATCACAAAAAAGGGGTCAAAAAATGCCCGAATCTCTTTTTTATTCTTTATTTTGCATTCTTTATCCTTTTTGATTGGTTCTTTATCCTTCTCTCCCCCCTGCCGAAATCCGAACCGCAGGGAGCC
>CAMAGA010000112.1 GCA_945833955.1 uncultured Clostridia bacterium | reverse complement strand
ATGCTTTTTATTTGCAGAAATATCAAAAAAATCCGATTAAAAATGCTTTAGGAGTATTGATATTTTTCGTAAAATATTGTATAATGTGTTCAGGCAAGGACGGAACGGTTCCGATCCCTATCCGGATGCACGTAAGAGAACGGACGGAAAAAAGGGCAGAATATGAACAGAAGATCGGCAGGAACGCGCAGTCGGTTGCGCGTGGCGTGGATGCAGCTTTATATGGAAAGGGGTACGCATAAGTGCAGCGTAAAGGAATTGAGCGAACGGGCACAGGTGAATCGGGCAACGTTTTATTTGCACTACAAGGACACGGAGAGCATAGGCAAGGATATTGCCGATAGCTTTGCCGAGCGCGTACTGCAAGTAACGGAACGCTTGCTCTCTTCCTCTTTGGTGGGAGCCATGTTTGCTTTTCCTGCGGAAATGGAAACTCTTTTGGATGGGGACGAAGTGTTGCGCAGCTTTCTGGAAGAGGAAAGCCGTGCATTGGACGTGTTGGCTCGAACGAAAACCGTGCTTACGGAATGCATAGAACGCTATTTTGTGCGCTCGCTCGCATACGAATCGCTTGCAGCCCATATCAACGGCGTTTTGCTCGCCAATATGGCGATCGGCGGCGTGTTTGACAGGCAGTTCGGGAGTAGAAACTATACTTTGGAGGAACTATCCAACCGCCTTGCGCGCGTTGCCCATGCGCTCCTCGAAGATTCGCCTGCAAAATAGCCTGTAAAAAGCAACGATTCGTGAAAAACAGTCAATTTTTTAGAGAAAGAGCCTGTTATAATTGGTGGTACACACCAAGACAGGAGGCAATAAAATTGGCAGAGAAAATTGTGATTACGTCCGGGAAAGGCGGCGTCGGCAAAACTACCGTTACGGCCAATCTCGGTATGCAGCTCGCATGGAAGGGGCGCAGAGTACTTTTGTGCGATACCGATTTTGGATTGAATAATATAGACGTCGTTACGGGCGTGGAAAAAAAGATCGTTTACGACATCGTGGACGTGGTGGAGGGCAGATGTCGGGCAAAGCAGGCGGTGGTACAGCATGATACCTGTAAGAATCTCTACGTGCTTGCTTCCAACCGTTCCCGACCGGATAAATACATATCTCCGCAAATGGTGCGTATGGTGCTGGACTCTCTTTCAGGACTCTACGACTATATTCTGATAGACAGCCCTGCCGGCATAGACGCAGGGTTCCATCGTGCGGCGGCTTCGGCGGAGTCTGCGCTCGTGGTTACCACGCCGCACATATCCAGCTTACGGGATGCGGACAAGGTGATTTCCGTATTGCGCAGTTACCGTATGAAAAAGACGGGACTCGTCATCAACATGGTGCGGGGCGATATGGTGGTGGAACGGGAAATCCTCGCCCCTCGGGAAATCGGGGAGATATTGCGGCTTCCGCTCGTGGCGATCATTCCGGAAAACGACGGGGTGTTCTTAAACCGACCCCGAGGCGAAGCGGAAAAGGCGTTCCGTATGCTGGCGGAAACGGTTGCAGGGGGCAATCCGGGCGTACTGGACGCAACCAGAAAGTACAGCGGCTTATTCGGCGGACTGCGCCGCAGTCTGCGTAAAAACTTATGAGCCGCTTTGCTAACCGTCGGGACGTGGACGGCATCCTGTCCTGCAGCAGAGAAAGTATGCCGGAAGAATGCAAGCAAATAGCCGTTGCCGACTTGCGCAAGACGCTTACGGAATATTTTGCAATCAACGGCGACGTTGCCTTGGAAGTAAAACAGACGAAAGAAGGATTTATCGTTCGGATCGACTTTGTCGCCGATCGGGTAAAAATATGCAACCCCATTCGCTGAAACGAATGGCAAAAAATACGGGAGAAAATCAAAATGAGCAGATTATTTGATATTATTACGGATTCCACTTGCGATATGGCGCAGGAGTATTACGCAGAAAACAACGTTGCGTGCGCACCTTTAAGTTTTATTCTGGACGGCGTGGTCTACGGCAACGAAGAAGGCGAGCAGATGGACGAAAAAGTCTTTTACGAAAAGTTGCGGCAGGGTGCCATGCCCGTTACTTCGCAGATAAATCGCACGCAGGCGGAATCGTATCTGCGCTCGTCCCTCTCCGCCCAAAGAGACGTATTGGTGCTTGGCTTTTCCTCCGGTCTTTCCGGTTCGGTGCAGAGCTTTTTTCAGGCGGCGAAGGATCTTGCCGTCGAGTTCCCCGAACGCAAAATTATCGTGGTGGACAGCCTCTGCGCATCCATGGGGGAAGGTTTGCTGTTGGATTACGTCATTCGCAAGGCGGATTCGGGCGCAAGCATAGAGGAAACCGCCGCTTATGCGGAAGAATTAAAACCGCATATCTGCCACTTCTTTACGGTAGATAACCTGTTCCATTTACAAAGAGGCGGCAGAGTTTCCAAGGCAACGGCAATCGTAGGCACGATGCTCAAAATCAAGCCCGTACTGCACGTGGATAACGACGGGCACCTCATTGCCATCGGCAAGGCGATGGGGCGTAAAAAGTCCATTCAAGCACTCGTAGACCACATGGCGGAAGAACGGATTCCGGATGCGGATGAGCCCGTGTTTATCAGCCATGCGGATTGTGCGGAAGACGCAGAATATCTTGCCGGTCTCGTTCGGGAAAAATTCGGTGCGGAACGCCGTATCGTCATCCACATGATCGGTGCGGTCATCGGTTCGCACGCCGGTTGCGGTACGCTTGCGCTTTTCTTCCGAGGGAAACAGCGTTAAATTTGCATAACCCACACTTCCTTATTATAATACTCAAAAACAGCGGCTTAAAAATAATTTTAAGCCGCTGTTTTGCTTTCCGAATATGCGGAACGGGAGAACGACCGCCGCTTGCCGGTACGGTTTTTGCCGTTGCGCTTGAAAATACCCTCCGAAGCCGAAGCTTCGGAGGGTGATTTTGCAATTACGGACGGAAGAGCGGAGATTATTCTTCGCAGTTCTTCTTCAAGGTTGCAAGAGCGTCCCAAAGCTCCTGCGGAATGCGGCTGCGGATGGAATTGGTGTAGTAACCCTGGATTTCTTCCGCTTCCTTTGCCCATCTTGCCTTATCTACGTACAGGATGCTTTCCAGCGTTGCCCTGTCGATGTCCAGCCCTTCCATATCAATGTCTTCGGCGTGCGGAACGTAGCCGATAGCCGTTTCTTCTGCGTCTACCTTACCGTCGCAACGGTCGATGATCCACTTCAAAACGCGCATATTGTCGCCGAAGCCGGGCCAGATGAAGTTACCTTCGGCGTCCGTTCTGAACCAGTTGACGTTGAAGATCTTGGGCGGGTTGGAAACCTTTTTGCCCATGTCGATCCAGTGCTGCCAGTAGTCGCCCATGTGATAGCCGGCAAAAGGCTTCATAGCCATCGGGTCATGGCGGAGTACGCCGACTGCACCCGTAGCGGCTGCGGTGGTTTCGGAGGACATGATAGAGCCTACGAATACGCCGTGGTTCCAGTCTCTGGACTGATAAACGAGCGGAGTCGTGGTGGCGCGTCTGCCGCCGAAGATGATTGCGGAGAGGGGAACGCCCGTTTTGGAGTCAAATTCGGGGGATACGCAAGGGCAGTTCTTTGCCGGTGCGGTAAAGCGGGAGTTGGGATGTGCGGCGCAGGTGGATTTATCCCGCTTGTCGTACTTTTTATAGTCCCAAGGCTTACCCGTCCAGTCGATGCAGTGTTCAGGGGGATTCTTATCGAGGCCTTCCCACCAAACGGTCATATTATCGGTATTGAGCGCAACGTTCGTAAAGATCGTGCCCTTTTGGGTAGCGGCGAGTGCGTTGGGGTTGGACTTGACGTTCGTACCGGGCGCAACGCCGAAGAAGCCGTTTTCGGGGTTGGCAGCCCAAAGTCTGCCGTCTTCGCCTACGCGGATCCAAGCAATGTCGTCGCCGACGCATTCGATGCTGTAACCCTTTTCCAAAAAGCTCTTGGGCGGGATGAGCATGGCAAGGTTGGTCTTACCGCAAGCGGAAGGGAATGCGGCTGCAACGTACTTCTTTTCGCCGGAAGGCAGGGTAACGCCGAGGATCAGCATATGTTCTGCCATCCAGCCTTCCTTTCTGCCGAGGTTGGAAGCGATACGCAGCGCAAAGCACTTTTTGCCGAGCAGAACGTTGCCGCCGTAAGCGGAGTTGACGGAGATAATGGTGTTATCTTCCGGGAAGTGCATGATATATCTCTTTTCTGCGTCGATATCGCAGGAAGCGTGGAAGCCCTTGATGAAGTCGCCGTCTTCGCCGAGTGCGTCGAGGCACATGGTGCCGACTCTGGTCATGATCGCCATGTTGAGAACGACGTAAATAGAGTCGGTAACTTCGATACCGATCTTGGAGAAAGGAGAGCCGACTACGCCCATGGAATAGGGAATAACGTACATTCTCTTACCTTTCATTCTGCCGCGAGCGATTTCACGGCTCAGTTCATAAGCCTGCCGAGGATCCATCCAATAGTTGATGGGGCCGGCGTCTTCCTTATTTTTGCAGCAGATGAAAGTTCTGTCTTCCACTCTGGCAACGTCGTTGACTTTCGTTCTGTGCAAATAGCAACCGGGCAATAATTCATCGTTGAGTTTGATGAGTTCGCCGGTCTTGACGGCTTCCGCTCTCAAAGCGTCGAGCTGTGATTCTTCGCCGGTGATCCATACGATTTCGTCGGGCAATGCAAGCGCTGCACTGTCTTCGACGAACTTTAATACCTTTTGATTATTGGTCATAGTTTTCTCCTTTTGAAAGGACGTAAAATCCCCTCAAGATATATTATAACAATAACATTATAATATAATTTCAGCAAAAAGTAAACTATTTTTTTGTAATTCCGAACGCTTTTCCCATATTTTGTCCGATAGAAGCACTTTTTTTGTTTGCTATCTTGCACAAATTTTCCTTTTTCGGCAAAGTCACCCGTTTTTTTTACAGCGGAAAGCCGTATAATGAATATGCTGAAAAAGAGAGGCAAGAGAGGGCGGCTATGTATATCAAAAAGATGTGTGTGCTTCGGGAGATGCGGCAGGGTTTTTCCTGCGACGGCACGTATGTTTCCGGAATCGTTAGATTGGAAAGTTACAACGGGCGACTGCACGCGGAAATCACGCTGATTAACTTTGCGGAGATAGCAACGGGCAGATACGTTGCGGTGCTTACGGATACTTTGGGCAATACGGTCCGAAAGACGTGTCTGAGCCGAGGCGTTCGCTTTGCAAGCGAGGAACCTTTCATTCTGGAATCGGGTTTTTGCGTGCTGGTTCTGTTCGTGCGGGATACGGTTACGCCCGTTGCCTGTGCGGTGTACGGCGAAAATGTTTACAA
>CAMAGA010000111.1 GCA_945833955.1 uncultured Clostridia bacterium | reverse complement strand
AAGCCCCGTATCGACTATAAAACCTTAGAACAATACAGCGAAGGGCTCATCTGCCTTTCTGCGTGCCTTGCGGGGCGCATTCCGCAGCTTGTGCTGCACGATAAGTACGACGCGGCAAAGGACTTTGCGCTGTATCTGCAAAGCATTTTCCAAGACGATTTCTATATCGAGATACAGGACCACGGGCTCGCCGATCAGAAGTACACCAATCCTCTTTTGGTACGGCTTGCGGAGGAGATCGGTGCGGAAATCGTTGCCACGAACGACGTGCACTATTTAAAGCAGGAGGACTGGGAAGCGCAGGACGTGCTGATGTGCATTCAGATGAAGAAGACTCTGGACGACCCCAAGCGCATGAAGTTTGAAACGCACGAGTTCTACTTTAAATCCGGCGATCAGATGGCGGAAATATTCAAACAGTATCCCAAGGCGATTTCCAATACGCGCGTCATTGCGGATAAGGTAACCGAACCGGCGTTCGATCTCGATAAAAAGGGATATCCCATCCGCGATATGAGTCTGATTCCCGGGTACGATCCGCCCGATCACAGCGACCCTCGGGATTATTTACGCAAACTGACCTTTGAAGGGTTGACCAAAAGATATAACCCCGTTACGCAACGGGAAATCGACCGCGCCAATTACGAGCTGGACGTAATCTGCCGCATGGGGTATGCCGAGTACTATCTGATCGTGTGGGACTTTATCAACTGGTCGAAGGAGCAGGGGATTCCCGTCGGTCCGGGCAGAGGTTCCGGCGTAAGCTCCATCGTGGCGTATTCCATCGGCATTACGAACGTAGAGCCGTTGCAGTACGATCTGCTGTTTGAAAGATTTTTAAACCCTGACCGGGTATCCATGCCCGACTTCGATATCGACTTCTGTACCGATCGCAGACAGGAGACGATCGAATACGTCCGCAAAAAATATCACCCGGAAAACGTTTGTCAGATCATTACCTTCGGTACGCTTGCTTCCAAAGCGGCGATCAAGGATATCGGGCGCGTCATGCGCGTACCCTATGCGGAAACGGACAAGGTTGCCAAAATCATGGACGGCAAATCCACGATCGGCGAGCTGATGGGCAAAAAGATCGCAGGGATCGAAAAGCAGCTGGAAGATACTTCGCTTTCGGAGGAAAAGAGAGAGGAGATCGAAAAAAAGCTCGAGGAGCAGAAGGGCAAATACAACAAAGAATTCGTCGAAATATACGAGACGAACGAAACCTTGCATCGGGTGATAGATATGGCTCTGAAGCTGGAAGGTATGCCGAGGAATACTTCCATGCACGCCGCAGGCGTCGTCATCTGCCGTAAGAATATCTCGGAAAACGTGCCGCTTGCCCGTAACGGGGAGGATATCACGACGCAGTTCGTTGCCAAAGAGATCGAAGCGCTCGGTATGCTGAAGATGGACTTTCTGGCGCTGGTCACGTTGACGGACCTGAAAAAGATGCGGGACTATATAAAGGAAGAATACGACGTAGACCCCGATTTTGACAAGCTCGGATACGCCGACCAGAAAGTCTACGACTTGATCGGTTCGGGCGATACGGACGGTATATTCCAGTTAGAACAGGGCGGCATGAAAAAGTTCATGCAGGATTTAAAGCCGGACTGCCTGGAAGATCTGATCGCAGGCGTTTCCCTCTACCGCCCCGGGCCCATGCAGTTTATTCCCGAATATTGCAGAAGAAAGAACGGGTTGAGCCCGATTACCTTCGATCATCCGCTGTTGGAACCTATCCTGAAAGTTACCTACGGCATCATCATTTATCAGGAACAGGTCATGCAGATATTCCAGTCCCTTGCGGGATTCTCGTTGGGAGAGGCAGACCTCGTGCGCCGAGCCATGGGTAAAAAGGATAAAAAGACGCTGATGGCGCAAAAAGATAAGTTCATTCACGGGGGCGAAGACGCCAAGGGCAGACCCATCAAAGGGTGCGTGGCAAACGGCGTTCCCGAAGACGTGGCGGCAAAGATATTCGGGGATATGGAAAGCTTTGCTTCCTACGCCTTCAATAAATCGCACGCGGCGGCTTACGGTACGCTTGCATACGAAACGGCGTACTTCAAGTGCTATTATCCCAAAGAATTTATCTGCGGACTTTTAAACAACCGCATCACGAAGAGCGACGAAATCACCAAGTACGTCCTTTACATGAAGGAAAAGGGCATGAAGGTGCTTCCGCCCGATCTCAACCGCAGTAAGGTATACTTTTCCGTACAGGACGGCGGCGTTCGGTTCGGACTTTCCGGGTTGAAGGGCGTAGGCATCGGGCCCGTGGAAGATATCGTGCGGGAAAGGGAGAAAAACGGGCTCTTTACGGATTTTTCCGATTTTATTTTCCGTTGCACGGCGTATGCCAACAAGCGAATGGTGGAGGGTTTGATCCTTTCCGGTGCGTGCGATTGCTTCGGGTTGAAGCGTTCCCAGATGTACGCCGTTTACGACGCCGCCATGACCAGAGTAGCCGGCATGAACAAACAGAAAAACAGTTTGCAGATCAGCTTGTTCGGCAGTCTGATTGCGGAAGAAAAACCCGTGCTGACCTATCCGGATATTCCGGAGTTCGAGCATTCCGACAAACTGTCCCGGGAAAAGCTCGTTACGGGCGTATATATCAGCGGACACCCGTTTGAAAAATACGCTAAATATTTTTCCAACTGTTCCTTTTCCGTAGCCATGCTGAACGATTACGAAGAGGACGAGGAAACGGGGGAAAAGGTTTATAATTCCATCAGCGACGGAGATAAACTCGACTTCGGGGGGATGGTTTCCTCCTTCCGCAGAAAGCAGACGGAAAAAGGAATCATGTTCATCATCACCGTGGAAGATATGTACGGCAGCATAGATTGCGTGGCGTTCGGAAAGACGGCGGATAAAATCAAGAATATTCTGCACAACGATATGATTATCACGATCAACGGCAGATTCCGCTATAACCCCGAAAAGAGCGCGCAACCGGGCATCACGATAGACGACCTGCGGGAATTCGTGCCGCCCAAAGCGGGAGAGGAAAGAGCGCGCAAAGAGAGCGGTGCGGCAAAAAAAGGCGCGATTTTGTGGCTGAATGCGGACAGTCTTTCCGACGAGGACTTTGAGGAACTGGTGGAAGTCGTGTACAGCTACGTCGGAGACACGCTCTGCAAGATTAAACGGGGAACGAAAATATATAAAGTTCCGAGCGGAGTACGGTATTGCCGGGGCTTGACGGAAGAATTGAAATTGATTCTGACGGAAAAAGAAATCAAATATATCTCATGAGAAATTTTTCTTTTTTGCAAAATTAAGAAAAAAAATTCATAAAAACACTTTCATTTTCTATTTGAATTTGCTATAATAATAGCATATTGAGAAGTCTGCCAAAAAGTCGGACTGAAAAAGAATTTACTAATTTTCGCAATTACGGCGGAAATCCTATGCGGAGGGATAAAATATGAAACGAATTGCTTTATTGACGAGCGGCGGCGACGCCCCCGGTATGAATGCCTGCATCAGAGCAGTGGTCAGAACCGCTCTTTATTACGGCATGGACGTATACGGTATCGAAAGGGGATATCAGGGCCTGATTGACGACCAGATGGTCCATATGGAAATGCGCTCCGTTTCCGATATCGTACAGCGCGGCGGTACGAAACTGAGAACGGCAAGATGCCTCGATATGCTCACCAAGGACGGGCAGAAGAGGGCGGTTGCCACGTTGGATAAGCGCGGCATCGAAGGGCTCGTCGTCATCGGAGGAGACGGGTCTTTCCGCGGCGCAAAGACGCTCAGCGAAAATTACGGCATTCCTACCATCGGTATTCCCGGTACGATCGATAACGACCTCGCTTATACCGACTATACGCTCGGCTTCGATACGGCAGTCAATACAAACCTCGACATTATCAACAAATTGAGAGATACGATGACTTCCCACGAACGCATCAGCGTTGTGGAAGTTATGGGCAGACATTGCGGCGATATCGCGCTCTATTCCGGTATTGCCAGCGGTGCGGAAATCATCGTCGTTCCCGAAATCGACTACGATATGGAAGATATCGTTATGCGTATCAACAGAAGCCGTGCAAACGGAAAGCATTCCAATATCATCGTCGTTGCGGAGGGCGTATGCACCGGCGACGAGTTCGCCAGAAAGGTGCAGTCCATTACGACGTATTCCGTAAGAGCTACTTGCATCGGGCATATTCAAAGAGGCGGTTCGCCTTCCATGTCCGACCGTATGCTGGCGGCGCAGTTCGGCAATAAGGCGGTACGTTTGCTTCGGGACGGCATCGGTAACCGAGTCGTCGGTATCCATAAGAATGAAATTTTCGATATGGATATCATAGAAGCCGTCAATATGAAAAAGAAGTTCAACTACGAACTGTATGAAACGTTACAGATGATTTCTTATTAAATTCAGGTTGGAATCATACTATTGAGAGGGGGAGAAAAAAGATGATATTGACGGTTTGTCTCAGCCCTTGCACCGATATCACGGTAGAACTGGATTCGTTGAATATCGGCAAGGTAAATATCGTAAAATCCAAAACGTTGAGCTATACGGGTAAAGCTTTGAACGTAGCGATCGGCGTTTCCCGATTGGGCGGGGAAAGCTTTGCTACCGGCTTTATGTACAACGAAAACGGCTATATGTTTGAGCAGACGTTGGACAGGGAAGGCGTTCCGTTTACGTTCGTCTGGAATAAGGGCCGAGTCAGAGAAAATTATAAATTCATTGACAATAAGTCCATGCTGACGGAAGTCAACGAAGTCGGAGAAGCGGTAAATATTCAAAAACAGGTGGAACTCATACAGATGGTGGAAGATATTTCCCGCCGCAGTAAGGTTACTCTGATTTCCGGACGGTTACCCAAGGGAGTGGACAGTCGGTATTATACCGACCTCTTTAACGTAGTTGCGCCCGGCACGCTGAAAATTGCGGACGCCGAAGGGGCAAGACTGCACGCCGCGCTGAATGCGGGCGTCGACCTCGTAAAGCCGAATATCGACGAGTTGGAGTCCAGCCTCGGAAAAGAGTTTAAGGACAGAAGCGATATGCTCCAAGGCTGTTACGAGCTTTTGGACAGCGGTGCGCGCATGGTTTTACTGTCGCTCGGAAAGGACGGGGCGATCATCACGGACGGACATAAGAATTACTTCTGCCGCTCTATCAACGTTGCGGTCAACTCCACGGTCGGCGCGGGAGACGGTATGCTGGCGGCTGCGGCTTTGATGATGGAGCAAGGAGCGGATATGTCGGAAATTTTACGGGCAGGCGTTGCGGCAGGTACTGCCACCGTAACCACGTTCGGAAAGATTTCGTTTACCAAAGATAAGTACGACGATATTTTAAATTCCTTATATTGCGAAGAAATTTAGAAAATAAAAAATAATCCGATGCGTTCTT
>CAMAGA010000110.1 GCA_945833955.1 uncultured Clostridia bacterium | reverse complement strand
GTTTGCGCTGGACGGATTCGCGCACTTTCGGTTGCAGGCACTGCGGCAGAAATGGGAGAGGGTGCGGCTCTGCGTAACGGAAAATTTTGATTTCGGGGATTTGCAGGAGTTCGTGCGCTGCCATCTTGCCGAATCGAGCGGGCGGATCACCGTGCTTTCGGACGGGGTATATAACAGCGATTACCGCAAACCGAAGCTTTCTTCCATACTCGGCGTATACGATACGGAAAAGGAAATTATCCTGAGCGGTTGTAACAGAATTATCTGTATGGGAGATCTGTCCCCATCCGTGTTGTCGTTTTTGAAAAAATATTATCCGGATAAAGTCGATTTTGCTTGAAAACCGTTGACAAAATATGCAAAAAGTAATAGAATTATCACCGAAACCCGAATGGCTTTGCGGGTTTGTATTTTGTTATACGGGATCGGGAAGCGATCCGACGGAAGAAGGAGAGAATCGTATGGATATCAGATGGGAGGGGGATGGTGCTTCGGAGTCGTCTTGGACTTGTGCAAGCGTATTGGCAAAAAAAGATACCTATGGCGCCCGCAAGCCGATTGCCGCCCGTCTGAACGGCAGAATGGTCGACCTGTCGGAAGAGGTGACGGCAGAATCGGAGCCGGAACCCGTCTATCTGCAGGAGGGGGAAGGCTTGCAGGTGTATCGCAAGACCTGCGTACTGGTGCTGGCGCAGGCGTTGAAGGCAGTGTATCCTACCTGCGATTTAGCCGTCGGGTCGGTTACGGAAGACGGTTTTTATTACGACGTGCGATTCCGTACGCCCATTTCCCGCGAGGATCTGCCGCTGATTGAAACGGAGATGCGGAAGATCATCCGTGCAAACCAGTCCATCCGCAAATTCGTCATTTCCAAAAAGAGAGCGGAAGCGCTCATGTACGAATTTGAAGAGAATTTAAAGCTGAAAGAAATACAGAGCCTTGCCGACGACGCAACGGTTACCGTATACCGCCAAGGCAGATTCATAGACGTATGCGAAGGTCCGATGATGGCGTCCACCGGTGAAATTAAAGCGATCCGCCTGACGGGGCTGACGGGCGCCTATCTGGGCGGCAATGAAAAGAACGATATGCTTACCCGCATTTACGGCACGGCTTTTGCCGATGCGGAAGAGCTGAACGCCTATATAGCCCGGCGCAACGAATGCAAAAAGCGGGATCATAACCGACTGGGGCGGGAGCTGGAGCTCTTTACCACGGCGGATACGATCGGGCAGGGGCTACCGATATTGTTGCCGAACGGGGCAAAAATCATGCGTATATTGCAACGTTTTTGCGAGGACGAAATGGAAAAATCCGGGTTTATGCCCATCATGACGCCGTGCATTTCCAAAACCGTTCCCTATGCCCTTTCCGGGCATATTCTGCACCACGGAGCAAAGATGTTTATGTTCGGGGAGGAAGACGAAAGATTCGCGCTTCGCCCCGTAACCGCTCCGCTTTCCTACAGTATCTATAAAAATACGTTGCGTTCCTATCGGGAGTTGCCCGTCCGCTATGCGGAGACGGCTTCCGCCTTCCGCAACGAAGGTTCGGGCGAATTGCACGGTCTGATACGCTTAAAGCAATTCACGCTTTCCGACGGACAGATTTTCTGCACGGAAGCGCAACGGGGAGAGGAAATTGCAAAATGCCTTACGCTATCCTTAAATCTGGTTTCCGCTTTGGGGTTGCAGAATAACGTGCGCATCCGCCTCTCGGTGCGGGGAACGGCGCCTTCCGATAAATATTGCGGAGACGGCGCGGCTTGGCAGAGTGCGGAAGCAACGATGCGCTCCGTATTGCGCTCCTTCGGGGATTTTACGGAAGAGGAGAACCTTGCAACCTTCTACGGGCCGCAAATCGATATTCTGGCAAAGGACGTGTACGGCAGAGAAGACAGCTTAGTTACCATTCAGGCGGATATTCTGGCGGCGCAGGCTTTCGGATTGTATTATATCGACGCCGAGGGCGAAAAGAAAGCGCCTTGCGTCGTTCATTGCAATGCAATCGGGTGCTACGAAAGGACGCTGGCTTATCTGATAGAGCGTTACGCAGGGGCTTTTCCGTTATGGCTTGCGCCGGTACAGGTGAAAATCATGACCGTTTCCGAAAAGTCCAACGCGTATGCGCACGCCTTTTATGAAGAGCTGCTTGCTATCGGAATCCGCGCGGAGGAAGATCTGCGTGGGGAGACGATCGCAAGAAAGATTCGGGAAGCCTGCCCGATGAAAATTCCGTATATCGTCGTCATCGGGGAAAGGGAAGCGCTTTCCGGAGAGGTTTCCGTCCGCATCCGGGGGGAAGCGAAGACGGAGAGCTTTGCAAAAGACGCGTTCATTGCGAAAATCCTTTTGGAAGACAAGAAAAAAATTATTTTTTAAATTTTAAAAAATACCCAAAAAACGGTTGACAAAGCGGTCGGAAGTATAGTAATATAGTTCCGCAAGCAAAAGTTAGCCCTTTTCGCCGCAACAACAGCGTTGTGCGTGCCGGATATTTGGATTATTTTCCGCATCAGGCGGATTTTATTCGGGTTGCTTTTTGCGAGCAATCCGAATTTTTTATAAGGCGGTAAACGATTATTAAAGAGCAGATTCAAGTCAACGAAGAAATTCGAGACAGAGAAATTCGTGTAATCAGTGCAACGGGTGAAATGCTCGGTATTATGAGTGCGAAAGAAGCCCAGCGTCTTGCGGAAGAAGCAGGTCTTGACCTCGTGAAGATTTCTCCCAATGCGGTACCTCCCGTATGTAAAGTTATGGACTACGGTAAGTACAAGTATGAACAGGCAAAGAAGGGAAAGGAATCCCGTCAGAACCAGAAAGTGATCGAAGTGAAAGAAATTTATCTTTCCATGACGATCGACGTGGGGGACATGAACGTCAAGGCAAATCAGACGATGAAGTTTCTGGATGCCGGCAACAAGGTAAAGGTTTCCATTAAAATGAAAGGACGCCAGAATGCCCACGCGTCTATGGGGGTGGACGTGATGAAACGCTTCTTTGAAATGCTTGGCGGCAAGGGCGCAATGGAAAAGCCCATCGTAACGGAAGGCAAAACGATCATCATGATGCTCGTGCCCGCACCGGTCAACAAGAAATAATCGTATTCCGTGTTATAAAGCAAGAAGCGGAATGAAAATGAAAAATAAAAGTCGGAGGATTTAGATTATGCCTAAGCAGAAATCTCACAGCGCAACCAAAAAGCGTTTCTGGCTCACCGCAAGCGGTAAGCTCAAGAGAGCGCAGAGCGGTAAGAACCACAAAGCCGAAACCAAGAACAGAAAGAGAAAGAGAAATCTTCGCAAGACCGATTACGTAGATTCTACCAAGGAAGCGAACGTAAAGGCAATGATTCCGTACAAGAAGTAATTTGGGAGGAGAGTAAATTATGCGTATCAAGAGAGCCGTAAACGCCGTTAAAAAGCGTAGAAAGATTTTGAAGTTAGCAAAGGGTTACTTTGGTTGCAAGAGCAAGAATTACCGTATCGCAAGAGAAGCGGTAATGAAGTCCCTTATGTATGCCTACGTAGGCAGAAAGAGAAGAAAGAGAGACCTTCGTCAGCTTTGGATCGCCCGTATCAATGCCGCAGCTCGTATCAACGGTCTTTCCTACAGCAAACTGATGCACGGTTTAAAGCTTGCCGGCATCGAACTCAACAGAAAAATGCTTGCTGAACTTGCCGTAAACGACAAGGCGGCATTCGCAGCGATTGCAGAAAAAGCAAAGGCAGCTCTTGCCTGAATAAAAGTAAAGCCTTTTTTGTAACAGAGAAAGGCTTTTCTTTTTAATTTTTTGGAAAAAATATGGTAATTACGTCCAGATCCAATCCGCTCGTCAAACGGCTCGCTTCTTTAAAGGAAAAAAAATACCGCAGGGAGTACGGCGAATTTTTAATCGAGGGCGTCAAGCCCGTTCGGGAATGCTTCTCTTCGTCCTTGCGGATATCCCTACTCGTCGTATCGGAAAGTTACCGAGGCGAACGGTTCGGGGCGGAGGCGGCAGTCGTATCCGACGACGTATTTGCATATCTGTCCGATGAAAAGACGCCGCAGGGCATTCTTGCCGCCGTGGAGATACCCAAAACGCAACTCAGTAAACCGCAGGAACGTTCGCTTCTTTTAGACGGCGTTTCCGACCCCGGCAACATGGGTACGATCATTCGTACCGCCAACGCCGCGGGATATACGGACTTATACCTTGCCGGCTGCACGGACCCGTATGCGCCCAAGAGCGTTCGGGCAAGCATGAGCGGGATTTACTTCGTGCGGTTGCATATAGCGGAAAAGAGCGAAATATTGCATATATTGGAAGGTATTCCTTTGATTTCCGCCGATATGGACGGTGAAAATATCTTTACGTTTACGCCGCCCGAAAAATTTTGTCTCGTCATCGGCAACGAAGCGAACGGAATTTCCGAAGAAGTCATGAAAAAATCAGAATATTGCATTCGTATTCCCATGCGGGATACGGCGGAGAGCCTGAACGCAGGCGTTTCCGCAGGAATTGCAATGTATATTTTATCGAATCAAAAATAAAAGGAGATCGTATACTTATGTCAGGACATAGCAAATGGCACAACATTCAGGCGAAGAAATCCAAGACGGACGCCGCAAGAGGCAGAATCTTCACCAAGCTCGGCAAGGAACTTGCCGTTGCCGCAAAAGATAATCCCAATCCGGATACCAACAGCAAGCTTGCCGATATCATCGCCAAGGCAAAGGCTGCCAATATGCCGAACGACAACATTCAGCGTTGCATCAAGAAGGCGGCAGGCGATTTACAGGGTAAAGACTTCATGGAACTCACCTACGAAGGCTACGGCGTGGGCGGTTCTGCCGTGATCATCAAAACTTTGACCGATAACAAAAACAGAACGGTCAGCGACGTTTCCGCCGCCATGAATAAAAACGGCGGTTCGCTCGGCAACATGGGTTGCGTATCCTATATGTTCGATACGAAGGGCTTGATCGTCGTAGAAAGAACTTTGGAACTGGACGAAGACACCATGACGATGTATGCGCTGGACGCCGGTGCGGACGACATCGTAACCAACGACGACAGCTACGAAGTATATACCACGGAGGAAACCTTCTCCGACGTGCGTAAATATCTCGAAGAAAAAGGCATCGAATTCATAGAAGCGGAGGTCAAGATGATTCCGCAAAACTACGTAACGCTTTCCCCGGATAAGCTGGAAACGTTCCGTAAGATGATTGACCGTCTGGAAGAATCCGACGACGTACAGGAAATTTACCACAACGTAGATATGCCGGACGACGAAGAAGACGAATAATCGAATATACGAGAAAACGACGGGTAAAAATTCATATTTTTGCCCGTTTTTTCAAAGGAGATAAAAAATGAATATTCAGGAAACGTGTCTTTTGGCAAAACAAAGCAGCAGGGCGATTTCGCT
>CAMAGA010000109.1 GCA_945833955.1 uncultured Clostridia bacterium | reverse complement strand
AATATGCACCCAATACCGTAAACAACGTTCTTTCCTTGGTCAAAAAAGGTTTTTACGACGGTTTGATTTTTCACCGCATCATTGCGGATTTTATGATTCAGGGCGGCGATCCGCAGGGTACGGGCATGGGCGGCCCCGGTTACTGCATTCGCGGTGAGTTTTCCAGCAACGGCTTTACGCAAAATACGTTGCATCATGCGCCCGGCGTGCTTTCCATGGCTCGCTCGCAGATGAAGGACAGCGCCGGCAGTCAGTTCTTTATCATGCACGGGGACGCCGAGTATCTGGACGGTTCCTACGCCGCATTCGGAAAAATCATCGAGGGCATGGAAAACGTAAACCTGATTGCAACCGTCAAAACGGACTACAACGACCGTCCTTTGACGGAACAGAAAATCAAGCGCGTTACGGCGGAAACGTTCGGTACGGAATATCCCGAACCGCAAAAAGCAAAACCGCGCAGATTCTTTTTTTAAGTAAAATCCGCTATCGGAAAGAAATTTCCGGTAGCATTTTTTTTGAGAGGGAGTATAATATTTTCAAATAGATAAAATGCGGGAATTCCGTTGACAAATTCAATATATGCCGTTATAATATACGAGTAACCACAATATATAGTAGTTGATGCGTTTACATTTACGGTTGAAAAACGTATAGGGAGAATGGAAAATGCTTTATGTAAAAAAGAGGGACGGGAGAATCGCTCCCTTCAACGGGGAAAAGATCCTTTCGGCAATTCGGCGCGCGATGTATCAGTCGGATGCGGAAAACGAAGTGCTGGCATTGGAGCTGACAAACCAAGTCGTTTCTGCCTTTCGGGAAGAGAAAGAGCTCGATGCGGACAGGATCCAGAATGAAATCGAGCAGGTGCTGACGAAAGCGGGGCTTGCGAACGTGGCGGAAAGTTATAGGCGCTATCGTGAAAAGCGGACTCGCGTACGGGAATCGGAAACGACGCTCATGCATACCTTTGCCGATCTGACTTTTCAGGCTGCCAAAGATAACGACGCCAAGCGGGAGAATGCGAATATCAACGGCGATACCGCCATGGGTACGATGCTCAAATACGGCTCGGAAGGCGCAAAGGCATTCTATGAACTGCGCGTATTGCATCCCGAATATGCCGAAATGCACGAGTCGGGCGATATTCATATTCACGATCTGGATTTTTATACGCTGACGACGACTTGCTGCCAGATTGACCTTGCCAAGCTCTTCCAAAGCGGTTTTTCTACGGGAGAAGGGTATCTGCGTGAACCCAACGATATAGCAAGCTACGCTTCTTTAACGTGTATTGCAATTCAGTCCAACCAGAACGATCAGCACGGCGGGCAATCCATTCCGAAGTTCGATTACGATCTTGCAGACGGCGTGCGTAAAACGTATACTAAGTTATACCGTTCCAATTTACAAAAGGCGTTGGAATTGCTGGCAGGCACTCCTCTTTCCGATGCGGAAATGCAGTCCGTGGCAAAGGAAGTATTCCAAAAGACGGGCAAAAAACCTTGCCTCGATGGGGATTCGCTCTATACCGAGGCGGAAGCGGAAATACTGTCTGCCCGTATAGAGAAAGATTGCCGTATGGAAAAAGGCGTAATTGCCCGCGCGCAGAAATTTGCCGCAGAGAAAGCCGCCAAGGAAACGGACAAAGCGACTTATCAGGCAATGGAAGCGTTGATACATAACTTAAATACCATGCACTCCCGTGCGGGCGCACAGGTGCCGTTCAGCTCCATCAACTACGGCACGGATACTTCCACGGAAGGCAGAATGATCGTTAAAAACGTTTTGCTGGCAACGGAAGCGGGGCTCGGAAACGGGGAGACGCCCATTTTCCCCGTGCAGATTTTTAAGGTAAAGGAAGGCGTCAATTATAACGAGGGAGACCCGAACTACGATCTGTTCCGTTTGGCGATGCGTTGCAGCGCCAAGCGCCTGTTCCCGAATTTTTCCTTTATAGACGCTCCGTTTAACTTGCAGTACTATAAAGGCACGCCGGAAACGGAAATTGCGTATATGGGCTGCCGCACTCGGGTAATGGCAAACCACGTAGATCCCTCTAAAGAAATTATTCCGGGCAGAGGCAATTTAAGCTTTACCTCCGTCAATCTGCCTCGGATTGCAATCCGATCGCAAAAGAATATACGGACTTTTTATGAAATTCTCGACCGTAACATCGACGTGGTGATTGCGCAACTCTTGGAAAGGTTCCGCATCCAGTGCGCAAAACACGTGAAAAATTATCCCTTCCTGATGGGGCAGGGGGTATGGATGGATTCGGAAAAATTATCCGAAAACGACGACCTGACCGAAGTATTAAAGCACGGCACGCTGACGTGCGGCTTCATCGGGCTGGCGGAATGCTTGAAGTACATGACGGGTAAGCATCACGGAGAGAGCGCCGATTCGCAAAAGCTGGGGTTGGAGATTGTCGGGCATATGCGCAGGCGCATGGACGAAGCCACGGAAAAATACAACCTGAACTTTTCGTTGATTGCAACGCCGGCGGAAGGGCTTTCCGGTCGGTTCGTTCGTTTGGATAAGAAGAAGTACGGCGTGATTGCAGGCGTAACGGATCGGGAATACTATACGAATTCCTTCCATATTCCCGTCTATTACCCGATTACCGCCTTTGCAAAAATCGCGCTGGAAGCGCCTTACCACGCCTTGACGAACGGGGGACACATCAGCTACGTGGAGATGGACGGGGACCCCTTACAAAATCTCCCTGCCTTTGAAAAGGTCGTCCGCTATATGAAGCAGTGCGGTATCGGCTACGGAGCAATCAATCATCCGCTCGACCGCGACCCCGTTTGCGGGTATTCGGGCATTATCAACGACGTCTGCCCCAAGTGCGGCAGAAGGGAGGAAGGCGGCGTCCGCTTTGAAAGAATCCGCCGCATCACCGGGTACCTCGTGGGAACGCTGGATCGGTTCAATAACGGCAAGCGGGCGGAAGAACTCGATCGGGTCAAACACTTTTCCGCAGGCACGGCACAAAAATGAAGATTCGGTTGAGCGGCATTGTACCTGAATCCATCGTGGACGGCGTGGGGATTCGCATGGTGGTTTTCGTGCAGGGGTGTCCGCATCGTTGCAAGGGCTGCCATAATCCGCAGACGCACGAGTTTGACGGCGGCTTCGAGTCGGATACGGACGACGTAATTTTGCAAATGTTACAGAATCCGCTTTTGGACGGCGTAACTTTGAGCGGCGGAGAACCTTTCTGTCAGGCGGAAGCATTGGTAAGAATAGCACAAAGTGCGCATGAGAACGGATTAAACGTCTGGACGTATTCCGGCTATACCTACGAAGAACTGAGTGAAATCGCTTCTCACAATCAAAACGTTAAGCAACTACTAAAAGAAACGGACGTATTGGTGGACGGAAGATTCCTGTTGGAAGAGCGGAGTTGGAGCACTCGGTTTCGGGGATCGAGCAATCAGCGGCTGATTGACGTGCCAGAATCTTTACAAAGCAATCACGTGATTTTATTTACCGAATAGAACGTATATAAAAAAGGTATTCTTGTTTGCGGAATACCTTTTTTATTTGCCAAAAAGCATATAAAGTGCTATAATGAAGCCATGATAGAAATTTTAGCTCCCGCAGGCGACGAATCGACCGCCGTTGCCGCCATTCAAAGCGGAGCCAATGCGGTCTATTTAGGGTTAACTTCCTTTTCGGCAAGAAGCAGCGCCACTAATCTGGATACGGAAGCGTTGCGGCGAGTGATTGCTTTTGCGCATTTATATAGGGCAAAAGTCTACGTTGCCATGAATACGCTGGTCAAGGAAAGTCAGATGGAAGAATACTTGCAAACGTTGGTTGCGGTGCACAATCTGGGTGCGGATGCAATTATTATGCAGGATATTTTTTTAGGTAAGTACGTACACGAAACTTATCCCAAAATCAATTTACATCTGAGCACACAGGCAGGTACGTGCAATATCTACGGCGCAAGGCTGGCAAAGGAGTACGGGTTTTCCAGAGTGATTCTGGCACGGGAAACGCCCCTCAAAGACGTAAAGGAAATAGCGTCCTTTATGGAAACGGAAGTCTTCGTGCAGGGTGCGTTGTGTACCTGTCTTTCCGGGCAATGCTACCTTTCCTCCTTTATCGGCGGCAACAGCGGCAATCGGGGGGCGTGCAAACAGCCGTGCCGCAAAAAGTATGCGTATTCGAGGAAAGGCTTCGATTCGCCTGCGTACAGGCTTTCGCTTGCCGATCTGTCGGTAGGGGAAAGGGTGCGGGAACTGGCGCAAGCAGGGGTGCAGTCCTTAAAAATAGAAGGGCGTATGCGCCGTACCGAGTACGTGATTGCCGCCGTCCGCTATTACCGTGCTATTCTGGACGGGGCTGACGGAAAGGAAATCGAATCCCGCTTTCACGATTTAAAACGAATGTATAACCGAGGCAATTATACGAAAGGTTTGACGTTCGGGCAGAAAAAAGACCTCATTTCGGACAAAATACAGGGGCATATCGGCGAACGAGTCGGCTCTTTAAAGGTTATAAAAGGGAAGTACGTTTGCGAATGTCAGGAAAGATTCACGCAAGGCGACGCCTTTAAAATCGTTCGGAACGGAGTAGAAGTAGGCAACGGGATCTTCGGGGAGAGCCTTCCGAACGGTTTTATTCTGAAATCCAACGATAAATTATCCGTCGGGGATGCGGTCTATATCACGACCGACGTAGATTTACAAAGTAAACTATTTTCCTGTCAGAATCAAATTGACGTGGAAGTATCGCTCTTTTTCCGGGTCGGAGAAAAGCCCAAAGCGAACGCAAAGCTGTACGAAACGGAAGTAGAAGTGGAAGGGGAGCTTGCTTTGCAAGCGGCGCAGACAAGACCTTTGATGGAGGCTGAATTAAAGAGCAATTTCGATAAAACGGATATCTATCCGTTTACCGTTCACTATCGGGAAGTGGTGCTGGACGGCGCCGTCTTTTTGGCAAAGTCGGAATTGAATTCCATCCGAAGATTGTTATATACAAAACTATATAATAGTATAATAGAAAACAAAGTAGAACCGATTTTATATGTTCCGTATGAAAATTATATTCAAGATCAACTCGAAAAATTAAAGCAGAAAGAGCCGAAAAACGAAGCTGTAAATAGAAATCTGGTCTTAATTTCGGACGTGCAAGTCATACAAAACTTATATTATGACACGCATAATAATATAAAATCGGGAAATTTATCCGAAATTGATAATAATATGTCTGACATACAAGCTTATGAATTCGTATTCAAACCTACTGATTATGCGGATTTTAGCGAATCAGATACGTATTTACAGTTAATAGACGCTATAAATCAGCTTTATTATGATAGACATATTAAATATGACAGACATAAAAAGATAATTTACCTCCCCGGGTTTATGACTTCGGCGGAAATTTGTTCCATCCAAGGCTATCTTGAAAAATTCGATGAGATTTATACGGATGGTCTGTACGGAATCGAAGTTGCCAAAATGTTTAATAAATTATGTATATTA
>CAMAGA010000108.1 GCA_945833955.1 uncultured Clostridia bacterium | reverse complement strand
CCGAAATATCTTTGCCGAAAATGGCTTGAGAAGACAGCAACGAAATACTGCCCACGATTGCAATGACCGAAATTATGCAGACTCCGATTGTAATCCTTTTGGAGTATTTTTTACGCACTGCCTCCGCCTCGGCGTAAAGCTGCCGATTAGGGAAGAGGTATTTATAGGTTTGCAGATTGGGGTCGGCTTGCAGATTGTATTCGTACTCGCGCCCCTGTGCCTGATCTATTTTGCTTACCTCGCCTTCGGTCTGCTGTTCAACGGATTTGCCCTGCTGTTGTTTCATTATGGAATAGATCATATAGGCTAAGGCAATGGTCAACGCACCTGAAAGCAGTACAAAGAATGATATTGTACCCCAGGTACCGGCCGTTTCTCCGTCAGGATTCTGAATTACCTCCACCACCATACAGACGATAAAGCCGACAACGCATATTCCGAATATCACCCAAACCCACCATAAGCTTTTGAAAGTGGATTTTCTATCCTGAGCTACCTTCTGCCTGTATGAAGTTACTTCGGGCATTTCTCCCGAATATGCAGGGCGGTTTAAAATGGACTTGTACACTCCTCTGAAAGACAGCCAAAGGCATAGGCTGGCTATGGCAAATCCTATCCAAATAAAGATAACCCCCGCTAATACTATACCCGTCCATTTCTGATTTATGTAGGGCTCTATGAGAAGTGACAACACAATCCCTAAAATACAAATAACGTAAAATATGATGGATACAACCGTCTTTGAGCAGTACTTTTTATACAGCCACGCACGCTCCCGCTCGTCACTTACCGCCCTTGCATACTTTGCAAACCACTTCTGAAACATTTTTTCTCTCCTTGATTCAAAAAGATGTACCATAATCATTATACCTCTTTGGGAGAATCCTGTCAATATCGACCTATCCTTTCCAAACAAATTATTTGCAATAAATAAACGATTTGATTTTTATGACAACACTTTATGCAGACCCGCCCACAAAGAAACTGCACCGACCCGAAGGTCAGTGCAGTTTTGATTTACCGATGGATTGTCGGATGATTACTGTTTTGAATCCAAGAAATTACTTCTTGATTTTCATGGTTTCGTTGTAGTCTGCAACGTGAACGCCGTCTTCGGGAGTATGCCACTTCCAGTTCTGGATTTCAGGCAGGTCTTCGCCGTATTCAGCAATATAGTTCTTATGCTGAACGAGCTTGTCGTTCATGATCTGAATGAGGAAGGAACCCTTGTTGCCAAGCTGAGGCAAGCTTTCCATAGCGGCACGAACGAGGTGGAATCTGTCGATATGGTTCTGTACGCGCATATCGAAGCCGGTCGTGATCGTACCTTCTTCCATATAACCGAATACGCGCATATTGTGGTTATGACGTCTGTAAGTCAGTTCATGGATGAGCTTGGTATAGCCGTGGTAAACGAAGATGATGGGCTTATCCTTGGTGAAGATAGCGTCGTATGCAGCGTCCGTCAAGCCATGAGGATGGTTTTCGTGAGAGTCGAGCTTCATCAGGTCTACGACGTTTACGAAACGGATCTTCAGATCGGGCATATAGTCGCGGAGGATCGTAGTTGCAGCGAGTGCTTCTACCGTAGGCGTATCGCCGCAGCAAGCCATGATGAGGTCGGGTTCTGCGCCGGCGTCGTTGGATGCCCAAGGCCAGATGCCGATACCCTGCGTGCAGTGTACTACGGCTTGTTCCATATTCAGCCACTGATAGGTGGGATGCTTGGAAGCAACGATTACGTTTACGTAGTTCTTGCTCTTGATGCAGTGGTCGAAGCAGGAGAGCAAGCAGTTGCTGTCGGGCGGAAGATACATACGAACTACGTCCGACTTCTTGTTCGCAACGTGATCGAGGAAGCCGGGATCCTGATGCGTGAAGCCGTTGTGGTCCTGCTGCCATACGTTGGAAGTCAAAACGAGGTTCAAAGATGCAATCTTCTGTCTCCAAGGAAGCTGGTTGCAGACCTTGAGCCACTTAGCGTGCTGTGCTACCATGGAGTCAACGACTCTGATGAAGGATTCGTAAGAAGCGAAGAAGCCGTGACGACCGGTCAGGATGTAACCTTCCAGCCAGCCTTCGCACATATGCTCGGAAAGGAAGGCGTCCATGATTCTGCCTTCGGGAGCAACGTTATCGTCGGCAACGAATACTTCGTCTTCGGGGCAAGCTTCGTCGTAAATCTTGCCTTCGAAGGGTCTTGAGGATACTTTGAACGCTTCGTACATACGGTTGGACATCGTTTCGTCCGGACCGAAGAGACGGAAGTTCTTGCTATCCTTGTTGAGAGCGAGCACGTCGCGGATATAGGAACCGAGAACGAGCATATCCTGCGCCTTTACGGTGCCGGGTCTGTCCATTTCTACGGCGTATTTCTTAAAGTCGGGAAGACGGAGATCTTTTAAGAGCTTACCGCCGTTTGCATGGGGATTGGCGGAAATTCTTCTGTCACCCTTCGGAGGAAGTTCCTTAAGTTCGGGGATCAGTCTGTAATTTTCATCGAACAGTTCTTCCGGTCTGTAGGAAAGGAGCCATTCCTTCAGAAGGTCGAGGTGTTCGGGTTTTTCCATCGTGATGGGAACCTGATGCGCTCTGTAAGAACCTTCGATATGCTTGCCGTCTACTACCTTGGGACCTGTCCAGCCCTTCGGCGTGCGAAGGACGATCATCGGCCAACGAGGTCTTTCCGTGCAGCCTTCTTCCCTTGCCTTGCGCTGGAATTCTTTAATCTGTTCGATACAGGAGTCCAGAGCTTCCGCCATCTTTCTGTGCATGGGCATAGGATCGGAACCTTCTACGAAGATGGGTTCCCAACCGTTACCGTGGAAGAATTCGGTGAGTTCTTCTTTGGGAATACGAGCAAATACCGTGGGGTTGTTGATCTTGAAGCCGTTCAGGTGCAGGATGGGCAGAACTGCGCCGTCCGTCTTAGCGGAAAGGAACTTATTGGACTGCCAGCTGGTTGCCAAAGGTCCGGTTTCTGCTTCACCGTCGCCTACGATACAGGCAGCGATCAGGTCGGGGTTATCGAATACGGCGCCGAATGCGTGTGCCATGGAATAACCGAGTTCGCCGCCTTCGTTGATGGAACCGGGCGTTTCGGGAGCAACGTGGCTGGAAATACCGCCGGGGAAGGAGAACTGTTTGCACAATTTCTTCATGCCGTCTTTATCTTCGCTTACGTTGGGGTAAACTTCGCTGTAAGTACCCTCGAGGTATGCGTTGGAAACGAAGAAGTTACCGCCGTGGCCGGGACCGGAAAGAAGGATCATATCGAGGTCATACTTTTTGATGACGCGATTCAGATGGGTATAAACGAAGTTCTGTCCGGGAACGGTACCCCAATGCCCAACGATCTTCTTCTTGATCTGATCTCTCGTAAGCGGTTCTCTGAGCAGAGGGTTATCCAGCATATAGAGCTGTGCTGCGGCAAGGTAATTGGTTGCGCGCCAGTAAGCGTCCATTTTTGCAAGGTATTCTTCCGTCAGGGGTTGCTTTTCGGGACAATTTTCAATATTGCTCATAAATATCAATCTCCTTATAGATGAACATTTTTTAATTTGACACTCTTATTATATCATTTTTTCACGATTTGTCAACAGTATAATTGAAAAATTTTATCAAAAAAAAGATATTTTGTTCAAGATGTAGTATAGGCAGATGGTTTTTTCGCCTATTTGTATAAATTTGTCTTTTTTTCGTACTTTTTACGCCGTGTTTTTGGGCGGGAAGCCGCGGCGTTTAGCAGGCAAGCTTTGCCGTTTTGCAAGGAAGCCTTGGATTTTCCGAAGGAACGCTCCGAAAAGCCCGATTGCAAATTACTGCCGACAGAAAAAAGTATCCCGTATCGGAATCGACTCTATGCGCGCGCCAAAAAAGTTTTTTAAAATTTTTTCAAAAAACAATCGAAAAACACTTGCCAAGCGCAAACGAAGAGTGTATAATATAACTCGTGAATGCCGCTGTGGTGGAATTGGCAGACGCGACGGACTCAAAATCCGTTGGTAGCGATACCATGTCGGTTCGACTCCGACCAGCGGCACCAAAGTATAGATCCGAATCCGATTTTTGGATTCGGATTTTTTTATGCAACCCGTTTTGTTGTACGGCAACAAGGCAACCCCGAGTCTTGCTTTCTTGCTCTATTCCCTTTCTGCCTATCCCTTCTTTACCTATCCCTGCACCTGCGATGCCCCTGCGATAATTTGCTGCGGCATCCCCGACTCCGCTTTTTTAAAATGCCCCAAATACGCAAAAATCCGAACCGATCTCTTTTAACAAGCGATTGATTCGGATTGATTTTTTATGCGCTCAGTTTTTCTTTTGCCTTAATATACCGGCGATGATCCCCACCTGCCACGTTTTGGGCAGGGCGCTCAGGATGCGCAGAAGCGGATTCCGATTGATATTATAGATATATTTCGGCTTTTTGACACGCAGAATTTTGCAGGCGATTTTTGCAATCCTGCAAGGGGGAATCTTCCTCGTTTCCACCGAGTTGACGATCTTTTTAAACCGCCCCGTGTTGTATTTATAAAGCTCCGTCTCGTTGCAAAGCCTTTCCAAAGAGCGGACGGATGCGTCGATCATGCCCGTATTGACCGCGCCGGGGCGGATGACGGAAACGCGGATATCCAACAGGTTCAGCTCCATGCGGAGGGAATCGGCGTACTTTTCGATTGCCGCCTTGGTTACGGCGTACAGACCCGTAAAGGGCAACGGGTCGAGCGGCGCAAGCTCGCTGGACGTCATCACAATCTTACTGCCCTTTTTTAAAAGCGGCAAAAACGTTTTGTTGACCCGATACACGGCAAATAAATTGATCTGAAAGATCTTGAAAAACTCCGCTTCGCTTATTTCCACCAACGAATGCATCGTGTAAAATCCGGCAAAGTGGAGTATTGCCGTCAATTCCGCAACTTCCTCGCTTACCTTTGCATACGCTTCCTCCACCGCTGCCGCCTCGCAAAGATTTGCCTGCAAATACCGAACGGGCAGATCCACACTTTCCGCAACGTCGATTCCGTAAACCTGATACCCTTCCCGTAAGAGCTGCTCTGCAACGGCATGACCCATACCGCCGCAAACGCCCGTGATTAAAACGTTCTTCATACTGTTTCGCCTTCTGCTTTTTTATTTTATTGTATCAGAAAACGGCGGCACTGTAAACCGTTTTTCTCCTTTTATTTTTGTTTCCTCTACATTTTTTCACCCTGCTTCCCGCTTACGAAAAATCCCCCCAAACCGCGCGAAATCCCCCGATCTGTTTTTTCTCTCCCCCCCTTCCCCTATTACGTCCGGAAAAAAACTCTTCGGAATTACCGTAGTTCCCATAGGGAATTTTTCGGTAAGTCGCAGGGTTCAGAGTCAGGCGTGGCGTGATGCCACGCCTTTTCTCGTATTCAGTTTTAATAATCAAATTTATCCCAACTGTCAAAGTCAGGTAGTTCTATAGCTTCAACGAAGTTATAGACTATTTCTATTGTATGCCTTATATGTCCGTCAACCTTT
>CAMAGA010000107.1 GCA_945833955.1 uncultured Clostridia bacterium | reverse complement strand
GTCTGGACGAATCTTTTAGAATGGGCGCTGACTTCCGGCATTCGCCTCGTCATCTCCATCCTACTGCTCTTAGTATCTTTCAAGCTGATCAATTTTATCGGTAAAAGGTACATGATACACGGCGAAAAGAAGAATTGGGACAAGACTTTGACCAAGACGTGCGTCTACGTAGGCAAAGTGGTTTTAAAAATCGTTGTCGTTACCTGTCTGATCGGCTTCGTCGGCATTGAAACGAGCGGTATTTCCGCACTCATTGCCTCCGTCGGCGTATGTGCCGGTCTTGCGGTAAACGGTGCGCTTTCCAACTTTGCAGGCGGCGTAATGATTATTCTGACCCGACCCTTCCGTATAGACGACTTTATCGAGGCCTGCGGCTATATGGGTACCGTAGAGGACATTCATATCATTCACACCAAAATCCGAACCCCCGACAACAAGGTGGTCTATCTCCCCAACGGCTCCCTTTCCTCCGCTTCCGTCGTCAACTACTCGGAAAAAGAAACCCGTCGAGTGGATTTCGCCTTCTCCATCGCTTACAGCGCCGACTTTGAAAAGGCAAAAAATCTGATTCTGGATATCTTCCAAGCGCACGAGCTCGTATTAAAGGACCCCGAACCCATGATCAAGATGTCGGAACACGCATCGAGCAGTATCAACATTACCGCAAGATGCTGGGTAAAGACCGAAAACTATTGGACGGTTCATTTTGACGTAATCGAAGCGGTCAAGAAATTCTTCGATGCAAACGGAATCGAAATCCCCTTCAATCAGTTGGACGTACACGTCAAGTAATTATTTTTCAATCAGACAAAAATAAAAAGGAGCGCACTGCTCCTTTTTATTTTTGATCGTTTATCTTTTTGATTTTTTCGACGTCGACTTTGGGAGTCCGATCTGCACGCAGTAAACCGTTGACTTCCTGTTCCACGTCCGTCAGCTGCGTATAACAATAACCGCTGCAATAGGGCAGGGACTGCAAAACCTCCGTCAGAGCCGTAAATCTTTGCAACAGCTCCTCCGCATCCCCCGCAGGCTCGCCGTACCCCCAGCTATTCCCGTCCGTATCCTCTACGCAGGCGACGCCGCCGTATTCGCTGAATACGATCGGCTGATTCTCGTATCCGAACCCTTGGCTGAACGGCAACCGCTCCTGAATGGGGGAACGCTTCGTTGCCAGCTCCTCCGCTACGTACCCTTCCCGCAAGGCTTGCGGATCCTGCGTATAATTGTGCAGCGTGAGTATATCCGACTTGGTGTGTTCCCATCCGTCGTTACTGATGATGGGGCGAGTCATGTCGATTGCACGGGCGGCGTAATACATGGCGAGCGTCTGCGACTGTTGCCTTACGGACTTGGAAACGTTCGGAATGCCCCAGCTTTCGTTGAACAGCACCCACGTGATGATAGACGGATGATTGTATGTACGGGCGATAACGGTGGAACACTCCTGCGTGATAAACCGCACCGAGGACTCCGAAAAGGCATACATACTCGGCATTTCGCACCAGACGTACAGCCCCATGACGTCCGCAAGATACAGGTAGCGTTCGTCCTCTATCTTCTGATGCTTGCGCACGCCGTTAAAGCCCATCGCCTTCGTCAGACGGATATCTTCATACAGTGCCTCCGTATCGGGCGGAGTCAGACCCGATTCGGGCCAGTAGCCTTGATCGAGCACCATTTTCAAATACAGCGGTTTGCCGTTGAGCATCAGCTTTTGCCCTTCCGCTTTGATTTCCCGCCAGCCGAAGTAACTGCCGACCGTGTCGATAATCTTTTTGTTTTCGTATAGATAGACGGTTACGTCGTACAAATCGGGCGTTTCCGCCGTCCAGAAATGCTGATCCGCCACGGGGATATCCAGCGCACCCTGAAAGAGCGCTTCCGAAACGGGAGCGGAGGATTCCGCCACCTGTGTGCCGTTGTAGGAGACGACGATTTTTACGGCGAGCCGCGGCTGAAAACGGATGAGGCGGATGCTGAACCGAAGTTTATCGGCAGAAAGATCCGGCACAAAATGAATCTGTTTGACGTGCACGCCGTTGACCCTTTCCAGCCAGACGGACTTATATATGCCCGTCGTCTGCGTATACCAGCAGCCGAAATTCTGATCTTTCCAACGCTGTTTGCCCCGAACCTGTTCCTTACTGTAACCGTCCTTTACCCGCACGGTAACGATATTGTTGCCGATTTGCAGAGCGTTGGTGATATTGAAGGTAAAACGGTGATAAGCGCCGTGATTTTCGCCGATATACACGCCGTTGATCCAGACGTCCGTAGTATAATCGCTTCCTTCAAAATGAATCAGCGTATCCTTGGAAAGATCGGTCACCAAAAAGGAACGGGAATACCAGATTACCTGCACTTGCTTCTCTTCCCCGATGCCGCTTGCAGACGTTTCATAGGTGAAGGGCACGTTAATTTCCAGCTTGCTCTCAAAGCCCTCTTCCCAATGTTCCTTTTCGCCGATATTCCGCTCGTCAAAACGGAAATGCCATTTCCCGTCCAAACTTTCCCAATCATTCCGCACCATTTGCGGACGAGGGTAGTCCTCCCTGTACCATTGCGTATGTTTCAAAATGAAATCCCCCTTGATCCTATCCGATTTTATTCTTGCAAGTCCGTTAAAATGAGTCCTGATCCGATCGGAAGACAACGTAACGCTTTTACGCCGTCCTTATTTTTCAGTTATCAACGTATACTCTTTTGGTCTGCGGTCGCGGAATAATCCCCAACTCAATCTGTTTTTATCTATTGCATCCAGATCGTAGGTGTGCAAAAGCACGCATTCTTCCGTGCGGGAAGCGCTTTGCAAAATTTCACCCGTTTCGTCCGTCATGAAGGAAGAGCCGTAAAAGAGGAGCGAGGAATTTTGCCCGCCGTTTTCTGCGCAGGGCGTTACCCGTTCCTCCCCGAAGCGGTTGGCGGCAATCACGGGCATCAGGTTGGCGGCGGAATGCCCCTGCATGACCCTGCGCCAATGCGGCATACTGTCGCAATGCAAAATCGGCTCGCTGCCGATCGCCGTCGGATAAAACAGGAGTTCCGCTCCGCCCAGCGCCAAACACCGAGCGGTTTCGGGGAACCACTGATCCCAGCAGATGCCCACGCCCATTTTGCCGTAGGTCGTATTCCAGACGGTAAAGCCGGTATCGCCCGGCGTAAAATAGAACTTTTCCTGATAGTAATGATCGTCCGGAATGTGCGTCTTGCGGTAAACGCCGAGAAGCTTGCCCGAATCGAGAACGGCACAGGAATTAAACGTTACGTTTCCGCTCCGCTCGTAAACGCTGACAAACAGCACGATGCCGAGTTCCGCCGTAACGGGCAAAAACCTTTGAATCGCAAGGTTATCCTCTATCTTTTCCGCCAGGTCGTAATATTCGTATCTCTTTTCCTGACAGAAATATAAATTTTCAAACAATTCCGGCAAAAGCACAACGTTGGCGCCCTTCTGCGCCGCGTCCCTGACCAAACGCTCCGCCGTATCTATATTGTGCAGGCGATTTGCAGTGCAACGCATCTGCACCGCCGCAACGGTTACTCTTCTCATACCTTATCCTCCTTGACGTACGCGGGGATCTGTTGCGTGATGCAATGGATGTTTCCGCCGCCGAGCAAAATGGGTCGGGCATAGACGGGTACGACCGTTCTGTCCGGAAACAGTTCCCGCAAAATACCCAGCGCCGTATCGTCGTTTTCGTCCCCGAATACGGGTGCGATCACCGCAGTATTGGAAATATAAAAGTTTACGTAGGACGCCGCCAACCGTTCCCCGACGGTACGGTTATCCTCGTTTTCCGCAAAGGTATATCCGGCAAGGTCTTCTTCCGTAATGCAGACGGGCTTTTGGGGAATGGGCAGTTTGTGTACGGTAATCCGCCTTCCCTTTGCGTCCGTGCTGTTTTCTAAAACGGCAAGGTCTGCCGCAGAATAAGCATACTGCGGATCGAAACGGTTGTCCGTCCAGGCGAGAACGACGTTGCCGGGCGACGTGAAGGCGCAAATATTATCCACGTGCTCGTTCGTTTCGTCCTTCCAGATGCCGTGCGGCAACCAGATGACCTTTTCCGCACCGAGGTAATCTTTGAGCTTCTGCTCGATTTCGCTCTTCCGCATGGACGGGTTTCGCCCCGCACTCATCAGGCAGGCTTCCGTTACGATTACGGTACCTTCTCCGTCCGAATGGATGGAACCGCCTTCCAGCACAAAATCCTGTGCGTCGTACATATCGCAACCGATTGCCGAGCAGAATATCCGCGCAAATAAATTGTCTTTATCCCACGGCGCATACAAGCCGTCCACCGAGCCGCCCCACGCATTGAACTGCCAGTCCACGCCGCGCAGTCCGCCCTTGCCGTCCACTAAAAAAGTCGGCCCGATATCCCTCGCCCACGCGTCATCCGTTTCGATGGATAAAAACGCAAGGTTATCGAGCATCCCCAGCATTTCCACGGCGGAATCCTGCGAACGGTCGTTGACGATGACGTATACCTTTTCGCTCTTGGCAATGGCTGCAATTACCTCCGCAAATGCCTTGCGCGCGTCCTTTGCCTCGTACGGCCAGGAGCCCGGTCTTTCCGGCCAGACCACGATGCACCCCGTATGCGGCGCATACTCGGCAGGCATAGAATAGCCTTCATTTTTTGGTATATAAGGATAGATTTTCATTCTCTTTTCTCTCTTTTATTTACTTGACGGGTCTCAGCGGGATATCCATAGAGGGGTCTGTTCCGTCCTGCTTCGTTCCCGATGCGGTGTTTTGCTTCCCGAAGGAGCCGACCGTTCCCGAATCCGGCATTGCGGATTCCGTATTGGCGGCACCTGCCGAAACTACGTCGTTTACGTCCACGTAGTACTGCGCTTCGTCCTTTCGGGATATGTACACGGCAACCTTATCCCCGACGGCGATGGGCCGTTTCGGTTTATAGGGATCGCTGACGAACTGCCGCATCGTTCCCCTTTCGTCCGTGTACTCGCTATGCAAAAGGATATTGACGGGTCTGTCGTTCACGAGCAGGGAGTAATCCCACTCCGAGTGCGTAACCGTAGCCAATACGCGCACGCCGTTCTGCACGATCTCTTTCCCGCGTATGTTGCGGTAGACGGCCTTACCGAGGGACACGCCGCCTACGCACGCAAAGATGCCCCCGAACACCAACAGTAAAACGGACATGAACAAGTCCACGCTCGTATCGATTTGCGCAGGGTTATCCGGATTATAATAAATCGTTGCCGTTCCGCCGGCGTGCCAGAGGAAGAAATATCCGTTATACGTAACGGTCTTTCTCTCCCCCGCTTCGGTAGTAAATACAAATACCGTATAACTGCCCTGTTCCCGATTCACCGCTTCTTCTATATAAGCTTCCGCTTGCAAATAGTATTGTTTATTTTTTTGCGATATTGTCAGCCATATCGCTCCTCCCGTTACAATGAGAATGCCGACAATTAAAAAGACGACAAAGACAAACGTACCGGCAGTTTTATTTTTCTTTATTGCCATACCGTCTCCTCCTGATTCCGTCTTTATACG
>CAMAGA010000106.1 GCA_945833955.1 uncultured Clostridia bacterium | reverse complement strand
GCAACGGCTTTTCTTTTATATTATATATATGGTTTCGGAAAGAGCAATTACTGCTTCATGGCGGTAACGGCGAGTCTTTCTACGGGCAGAGCCTTCTTGTAATTTTCGATGAACGCATTGAAGCCGTCTACGTCCGCAGGGTCGGGAGCGAGCGTGGTGCCTTGCTGGTTGGCAAATACCTTGTTGCCGAGGTACGCTTCCAGCGTTTCGCCTTCCTCTTTACGGAGCATATATTCGGCAAGGAGCGCCATACCCCATGCGCCGCCTTCGCCTGCCGTCTTCATGACGGTTACGGGTGCGTTGATGGCTGCGGCAAGGTAGCTCTGACCGACCCGTTCCGTTTTGAACAAGCCGCCGTGACCCGTGATGGAATCGAGGCGAACGCCCTCTTCCTTGAGGAGGATATCCAGACCGATCTTCAAGGTTGCCATGGTGGAATAGAGGTGGGAACGCATGAGGTTGGCAAGGTTGAACTTGCTTTCCGTAGTGCGGACGACCATGGGCCGACCCTCGTCCACTTCCACGATGTGTTCGCCGGAGAAGAAGTTGAACGCAACTACGCCGCCGCAGTCCTTATCTCCCTCCTCGCTCTTGAAGTAGAGGTCGTCGTAAAGCTTTGCCTTACTGATATTTACGCCCAGCACCTTGGCAAATTCGCCGAAAACGTTGACCCATGCGTTGATATCGGAAGTACAGTTGTTGCAGTGTACCATGGCGACGAGGTCCCCGACGGGCGTGGTAACGAGGTCGATTTCCGGGTGTACCTTGTTCAATTCCTTTTCGAGAACGATCATACCGAAGATGGAAGTACCGGCGGATACGTTGCCCGTGCGGCGTTTTACGCTGTTGGTTGCAACCATACCCGTGCCTGCGTCGCCTTCGGGCGGGCATACGGGAATGCCGGGTTTCAAGTTGCCGGTCGGGTCTAAAAGCAGTGCGCCGGCTTCCGTCAACGTGCCTGCATTGTCGCCTGCAACCAAAATTTCAGGCAGAATGTCTAAAAGCTTCCACGAATACCCCTTGTCCGCAATCAATGCGTCGAACTTTTCCACCATGGTACGGTCGTACTGTCTGGTGTTCATGTCTACGGGGAACATACCGGACGCTTCGCCTACGCCGAGTACCTTGCGGCCCGTCAGCATCCAGTGGATGTAGCCTTCCAGCGTGGTCTGGAAGCGGATTGCGGGAACGTGCTCTTCCCCGTTCAGGATTGCCTGATACAGGTGTGCGATACTCCATCTTGCGGGGATGTGGTAGTTGAACAGTTCCGTGAGCTTTTCTGCCGCAGGCGCCGCATTGTTGTTGCGCCACGTGCGGAACGGCACGAGGAGCCGATCGTTTTCGTCAAATACCATGTACCCGTGCATCATTGCGGAAAAGCCGAGTGCGCCTACCGTAGTGAGCGTGATTCCGTATTTTGCCTTGACGTCCTTGGCAAGGTTTGCGTAAGCGTCCTGTAACCCTGCGCGGATCTCTTCCAGAGAATACGTCCAGATACCGTTGATATAGCTGTTTTCCCAGTCGTGGCTGCCGGAAGCGATCGGTGCGTGGTCGTCTCCGATTAAAACGGCCTTGATACGGGTAGAACCAAATTCGATACCAAGCGCGGTTTTTCCGTTTTCGATTGCAGTTTTTGCATCCATCCTAATTTTACCTCTTTTTTATGTTATTTTGTACTTCTTATTATACACCCGAATTGTGTAAAAATCAATATGAAAAAATAAAATTATGCACATTATTTTGAGAAAATTTTACAAGACGGGCTTCTTGGGCAAATCCGATGAGTTCTGTTCCCGCTTTTCCCCTTCCTTTGCCGCCAGAATCATCCTTTCCAACGCTTCGGCGGCAAGCCCCAGAGGGCGATCCGTCCGCTTGATGAGGCAGATGGAGCGCATCGGAATTTCTTCCGCCAGATCCAGCCGCACGAGCCTGCTTTTCGAACGTTCCAAAAGCGGCTCGGGCACGAATCCCACGCCGAGGTCGCTCTCCACGAGCGGTATGATCTGATCGACCGTGGCGGCTTCGATATCGGGCGAAAGCGTGAGTCCGTTTTTACGGAACAGCTCCCGATAAAAGGCGTACGTCTTGGTATTGGAGCTTAAAGAGATCATGGGGTACGTGGAAATTTCCCGCAGAGTAACCTTTCTCCCCGCAAGTTCGGGAAAGGCTTCCGAACACACGCCCACCTCCCGGAAGGATACGACGTTCACGGAACGCATATTGGGCGCAAGGTCTGCGGGCGTGGTAACGACGGCAAGCTCGACGAGTCCGCTCTGCAACGCTTCCGTCGCCTGCGGCGTGGAGAAGTTGAAAATTTTGAAACGGATGCCCGGATATTTGCTTCTGTACCGTTGAAACGTGGGCAGCAGCAAACACCTAAGCGCCGTTTCGCTCACGCCCAGGTTCACCACGCCCCGCTGCAGATTTTTATCCTGCAACAATTCCTCTTCCCCGGCTAAGATCTGCTCCACCGCCACGGCGATGTGGTTATACAGCTTTTCTCCTTCCTCGGTGAGCGTAACCGCCCGATTGGTGCGCACGAACAGCGTGCATCCGAGCGATTCCTCCAAGTTTTTGATTGCCCTCGTCAGATTGGGCTGACTGCCGAACATCGCATTGGCTGCCTGCGTAAAACTGCCGTATTTGGCAACGTAATAAAAAATACGGTAATAATCGTAATTGACTTCCATTTTTGCCTCCGCCCCCTATTGACGAACGTATTCGTTTTTGATATAATGAGGATATAGATTATATATTTTGCATATAGAACATTTTGTATTATAATACGTTGCAGAACGAAAGTCAACCCTATTTTTACTTTCGGCGGAAACGGAATTCCAAAGCGAGGCGTTTTATGAATCAGGATCTGACGGTCGGCAAGCCGCAGAAAGTACTATGGGCTTTTTGCCTACCCTTGTTCGGCAGCATTCTCTTTCAACAACTCTATACCATTGCGGACAGTCTGGTCGCAGGGAAATTCATCGGAGAAGACGCGCTGGCGGCGGTGGGCAACGGATACGAAATCACGCTCGTCTTCCTTGCATTTGCAATCGGTTGCAACGTCGGCTGTTCCGTAGTCGTAGCAAGGCTGTTCGGCGCCGCCCGATACGGGGATTTAAAGACGGCGGTGTATACCACCCTGCTTTCCTGCGCCGCCCTTTGCGGCGCACTCATGCTCCTCGGTTTCGTCTTTTGCAAGAGTCTGCTCCTTGCCATCCGCACGCCGGAAAGTCTCCTTGCCGATTCTTCGCTCTATCTCTATATCTATATCGGTTCCTTGCCGTTCGTGTTCTTCTATAACGTGGCAACGGGCATCTTTTCCGCACTGGGCGATTCCAAAACGCCGTTTTACTTTTTAGCGGCGTCTTCCCTTGCCAATATCGGCATGGACGTGCTGTTCGTAAAAACGTTTCAGATGGGCGTCGCAGGCGTGGCGTGGGCAACGTTCCTCTGTCAGGGCGTCAGCTGTATTCTCGGCGTCGTCTGCGTGTTTTATAAACTTTCCCGCATTCCCGCGGCGGAAAAACCGAGCGTCTTTTCCAAAAGCATTCTGCGGGATATAGCCGCCATTGCCGTACCCAGCATTTTGCAACAGAGCTTTATCTCCGTGGGAAACGTCGTCATACAGGGCGTCATCAATCCCTTCGGGCCTTCCGTCATGGCAGGGTATGCCGCCGCCGTCAAATACAATAACCTCGTCATCACTTCGTTTACCACCATCAGCAACGGCGTATCCAACTTCACGGCGCAAAACATGGGGGCAGGCAAGCCGGAAAGGGTTGCCAAGGGCTTTTGGGCAGGGCTTACGCTCGTCTTTTCGATTACCCTTGTTTTCACCGCCCTCTATTGCAGTATTCCGCAGTACCTGTTGCGCCTTTTTACCAACGAATCGACCACGGAAGCCGCCGTTTCGGAAGGCACGCGCATTTTGCGCATCTTTTCCCCCTTCTACTGCGTCATCGCCCTCAAACTGGCGGCGGACGGAATTTTGCGCGGCACGGGCAGAATGCGCTATTTTATGATCGCCACCTTTACGGACCTTACGTTGCGGGTAGCGCTTGCCGTCGTGCTTTCTTCTACCGCACTCGGCTCGCTCGGCATCTGGCTGGCATGGCCGCTCGGCTGGATCGTTGCCGCCGTCCTCTCCGTACTGTTTTATCAAAAAGTCAACCGTACAATCACACGCCCCGCCCGGGCGGCACTAAAATCGTAAAATTACTCCCCGCCCTCGGCGGAACAAAAATACTTTTTCAGGAAGGAGTGTTACCATGAGCATTGCAAAGAGAATGTCTTCCCTTTCCCCCTCGCTGACCCTCGCCATTTCGGCAAAGGCCAAAGCCATGAAGCAGGCAGGCGAAAGCGTAATCAGCTTCAGCGTAGGCGAACCCGATTTCAACACGCCCGACTACATCATTCAGGCGGCAAAGGACGCGCTGGACAGCGGCAAAACCAAATACACCGCTTCCTCCGGTCTGCCCGAATTGCGCAAGGCGATTTGCCGCAAACTCAAAGATGACAACGGACTCGACTACGAGCCTTCCCAGATCATCGTTTCCAACGGCGCAAAGCACAGCATTTTCAACGTGCTGTATGCGCTCGTCGACCCCGGCGACGAAGTCATCATTCCGTCCCCGTACTGGCTCACGTATCCGGAAGTCGTTCGGGTAGTCGGCGGCGTGCCCGTATTCGTACAGGGCAACAAGGAAAACAACTACAAAATGACCGCCGAACAATTGACGGCAGCCGTTACTTCCCGTACCAAACTGCTCATTTTGAACTCCCCGAGCAACCCCACGGGTGCGGTGTATTCCGAAACGGAACTGCGCTCCATTGCCGCCGTCTGCGAAAGATTCGGTATCTACGTACTCTCGGACGAAATTTATGAAAAGCTCATCTACGGCACGGCAAGGCATTTTTCCATTGCCGCCGTTTCCAAGAGAATGAAGGAACTCACCGTCGTCGTCAACGGCGTTTCCAAAACCTACGCCATGACGGGCTGGCGGCTCGGCTACCTTGCCGCTCCGTTTGAGATTGCCAAGGCAATCGACTCCTTCCAGAGCCACGCCACGAGCAACGCCTGCTCCATTACGCAGTATGCAACGCTTGCGGCTCTCTCGGCGGATTCGGAAGCGGTAACCGCCATGCGGCAGGCGTTCAATAGCCGTCGGGACGTGATGCTGAAAATGATAGAAGACGCAAACATGGAATGTATGCACCCGGAAGGCGCCTTCTACGTCATGCTCAAAGTATCCGATCTGTACGGCAAATCGCACGACGGTATGCTCATGCAGACGTCCGTAGACTTTGCCAATACCCTGCTCGTTGCCAAAAAAGTCGCATTGGTACCGGGGGAAGCTTTCGGCGCGCCGGAATTCGTTCGGCTTTCCTATGCGCTCTCCATGGAAGATTTAAAAGAAGGCATGGCGAGAATTGCCGCGTTCGTATCCGAATGCCGATAAATTTCCCGATTATTCGGAAAATATTTTAAAAAAATTCTTCCAAAGGTATTGAAATCCCCCGAATAATTTGATATAATATACTTACAAACAGCAGGCGACGTAGCTTTATGCTACCCGGCAAACCACCTCGCCGCAGTTTAGATCAGGG
>CAMAGA010000105.1 GCA_945833955.1 uncultured Clostridia bacterium | reverse complement strand
TAAGAGTGCGGTCGGTCATTTTTTCGTTGATTAAGACAGAAGAAATCATACGCTCCTTATCGTGCAAAAATCCTTTTTGTACAATCGTTAGCGGTTTGCGATTTCCCAAAGCGAGAGAAGAACAAATCCCTACGGCGATACGCGAAGAAACAACATAAAGGGTAAACTGCCATAAAAACGGCAATTCACCCCTATTTTGCATAGAAAAAGACACACGCGTCGGAGTTTTATACGCTCCTTTTGCGTGCGCCTTGATGGTGCACTCGATTGGATTCGAACCAACGGCACCAGGCGTCGGAGGCCTGTGCTCTATCCAGCTGAGCTACGGGTGCATGGCTTTTTCTATTTTTTTCATACCTATTATACCACATTCTTTTCAAAAGACAAACGTTTTTTTTGCATAATTGAAAAATTTGTGCTATAATTTTTTCAGATGCACATTTTATAAGGGAGGTTCTTGGAAAATGTCTGAAAAAAAGACGGTTGTCGTAGGCATGAGCGGCGGCGTCGATTCCTCCGTGGCGGCGCTCCTTCTCAAACAGCAGGGCTATAACGTAATCGGCTTATACATGGTCAACTGGGAAGAGGAGGAACTCAACGGCTGTTGCCCCGCCGTGGACGACTACGCCGACGTGCGCAGAGTTTGCGCTCTGCTCGATATCCCCTATTACAGCGTAAATTTTGCAAAGCAATATTACGAAAACGTGTTTCAATACTTTTTAGACGAATACAACGCAGGCAGAACGCCCAACCCAGACGTCCTCTGCAATCGGGAAATCAAATTCGGGCCCTTTAAGGAGTACGCCAAAAAGCTGGGCGCAGACTACGTTGCCACGGGGCATTACTGCGGCATTGCCCACGAAGCGGACGGCACGCACCGCCTGCTCAAAGCCAAAGACGCCAACAAGGACCAGACGTACTTTTTGAATCAGCTTTCCCAAAGTCAGCTGGAAGGCGTGCTCTTCCCCCTTGCCGACCTGCCCAAACCGGAAGTAAGAAGGCTTGCCGCAGAGTACGGACTCGCCACGGCGGAAAAGAAGGACAGTACCGGCATCTGCTTTATCGGCGAACGGAACTTCCGCAAATTCCTGCAAACGTACATCCCCAACAAAAAGGGGCTCATCAAAACGTACGACGGCAGAGTCTTAGGCGAGCACATCGGGCTCATGTACTATACGATCGGTCAGCGCAAGGGATTGGAAATCGGCGGGCAGAAGGGCGATACAAACGGCGGCAGATGGTTCGTCATCGAAAAGGATATCCCCAACAATATATTATACGTTGCGCACGGCGCGGAAGACAGACTCTACTCCGCAGCGTGCCTCGTTTCCCGCTTCAACTGGATCCCCAAAAAGCCCGAAGCGTCGCAATTCGACTGCTATGCCAAATTCCGCTATCGGCAATCGGAACAGAAAGTAAGCGTAACCGTGCTTTCCGATACGGAAATCCGCATCGACTTTGCCGAGCGGCAAAGAGCCATTACGGAAGGGCAGTACGCCGTACTCTACGACGATACGCAGTGCTTAGGCGGCGGCGTCATCGAAAAAGCCATATTTTGAAAAAAACATACAAGGAGAATATATTATGCAAAAATTGGAAAAAGGTTGTACGTATTCCGGCTTCCTCGTAAAAGAAATCGTTTACGAAGCGGACGCCAACGCAAACTTATACACGCTCGAACATCTGCATTCGGGCGCAACGCTCTATTACTTGGACAAAGACGACGAAAACAAGGTTTTCGGCATCGCCTTCAAGACGATCCCCGAAGACAGCACGGGTATATTCCATATTCTGGAACACTCCGTACTCAACGGCTCCCGTAAGTTCCCCGTCAAGGAACCGTTCGTCAATCTGTTGAAGAGCTCCATGCAGACGTTTTTAAACGCCATGACCTTTCCGGATAAGACCGTATACCCCGTTGCAAGCTGTAACGAAAAGGATCTGACCAACCTCATGGACGTCTATCTGGACGCCGTATTCCACCCGAACTTTTACAATTCCCCCGAAATGTTTATGCAGGAAGGCTGGCACTACGAACTTTTGGACGAATCCGCCGACCCCGTATATAAAGGCGTCGTATTCAACGAAATGACGGGCGCAATGTCCTCCGTCGATTCCATTCTCACGGACGAAATGGGCGCAGGGCTCTTCCCCGACGTTGCCTATCGCCATAACTCCGGCGGCGATCCCGAACATATCCCCGAACTCACCTACGAAAAATTCCTTGCCACGCACAAAAAGTTTTACCGTGCAGACAACAGCACCATCTTTTTGTACGGCAACGTGGATATAGAGGAAAAGCTCGCCTTTATCGATCGGGAATACCTTTCCTACGAAGAGCGCGGCGGCTTCGTACCCGAATTGCCCATGCAGGCACCCGTCGTTTCCGAACGGGAATCCGCTTACGAAGTAACGAGCGAAGAAGAGCTTACCGACGGCTATTATTATACCCGCGCCTACGTGGTATGCGACTATGCGGACACGGAAAGAAATCTTGCCATCTCCCTTTTGAACAACGCGCTCATGGGCGATAACCAGTCCCCGCTCAAGAAAAAGCTGATGGACGCAGGGCTCGGCGCAGACGTGAGCGGCTCCTTTAACGACGGCATACAGCAGAGCTTTTATTGCATACAGCTGAGCAAGGCTGCGGCAGGCAAAAAGGACGAATTTATCCGCATCCTCAACGAAGGCTGGGCGGAACTGTGCGAAAAGGGCATCGACAAGGAACTTTTGCGCGCATCCTTCAACCGCCTCGAATTCAACCTGCGGGAAATGAACACGGGCGGATTCTCCAAGGGTCTCTTCTACTACCTCGACCTGTTGAGCTCCACGCTGTACGGCGGCAAAGCAACGCTTGGGTTCAGCGAAACGCTTGAAAAGCTCCGTGCCGCCATCGAAACGGATTATTTTGAAAACCTCATAAGAGAAGTCTTCCTCGAAAGCAAGCACCATACCACGGTCGTATGCGCGCCTTCCGCCACGCTGGGCGCAGAAAAGGCGGAAAGAGCCGCACAAAAACTGCACGCTTATAAGGAAAGCCTGACTCAGGAGCAGGTTTCCGAGCTCATCGCCGCAAACAAACAGCTCATCGAACATCAGTCCACGCCCGATTCCCCCGAAGCGACGGCAAAGATCCCGACGCTGGAACTTTCCGACCTGGCTTCCGCACCCAAGTCCGTTCCGACGGAAGAAGAGCAGGGCGAATACAAGCTGCTCTACCACGATATCGACACCAACGGCATCTCCTATATCAACTATCATTTTGACCTGGATAGCTGCACGGAAGAGGACTTCCCCTACGTGGGCATTCTGACGGATATCCTGCTCGATGCGGATACTTCTAAGCACGACAGCGCCACGCTCGGCAATTTGTTCCGCCTGTACACGGGCGCATTGGATTTCAATTCGGAGACGATCGTCCATTCCCGCACGCAGGCAGACTTTAAGTTGCGTCTGGGCGTAAGCGTTTTGCCGCAGTATACGGAAAAGGCGATTGCGCTCGTTTCCGAACTGCTGACGGATATGCGCTTCGATAAAGAAAAGATCCGCCGCTCGCTTTTGCAGAGAAGAGTGGGGCAGAAGTCCACCTTTACCGAACACGGCAACAGCATTGCGCTCATGCGCGCCGCTTCCTATACGGACCTGTCCAATTACGTCAACGAACGCATCGTCGGCATCGAAAACTACCGCTTCGTATGCGACCTTTGCGACCACTTTGAAGAACGCTACCCGGCTCTGGAAGCCCGCTTATACGACCTCTGCCGCCGCATCTTCGTGCTGGGCGGACTCACCCTCTCCTTTGCGGGTGCCCGTTCGGAAAAGGAAAAATTCGCATCTCTCCCCCTCGGCATTCCCCAAGGCAAGAGCGAACCTGTAAAAATCGACTTTGCGGAAGACGTCAAAAACGAATCCTTCGTGATTCCCTCGGGCGTTTCCTACGACGCCAAAGTGCTGGGGCTGGAAAAGCTCGGCATGGCGTATTCGGGCAAGATGCTCATCCTTTCCAAGCTCATGCGGCTCGACTATCTCTGGACGGCTGTCCGGGTCAAGGGCGGCGCTTACGGCGTGGACTTCAACGTAGACGTTTCGGGACTCTGCACCTATACTTCCTATCGGGACCCCAACGTGGAAGAAACGTTTGCGGCGTACGATACGGCAGGCGACGCCATCCGCAATATGGACCTTACGCAGACGGAACTCAAAAACTACATCATCAGTACCATTGCTTCCCGCGAAAACCCCGTTTCCCCGAAGATGGAAGCGCTCAATGCGGATAAACTCTACTTCCGCGGCGTTACGGAGGAACAGAAAGCCAAGATCCGTGCGGAAATCCTTTCCACCACGGTGGAAGACATCCGCTCGTACGCCGAGCTTTTGGACGGCATTGCCAAGCAGGGCGCAGTCTGCACGCTGGGCAACGGGGAAAAGGTTCGCGCCTGCAAACGATTCGACAGCGTGAACGATCTTTAATTTCCGACTTATAAAATACGCCGTGCGGACATACAATAAGAAAGAGGTATTTTTATGGCAGACGCAATCATCGGATTCTTTTCCGAGCATATTTCCGCAATATGGCTCGTCGGGATCATCATTTCCATGATTCCGCTCGTGGAACTCAAAGGCGCAATCCCGGCTATCTATGCCATGCTCGTCTCCTCCGGGCAAAGCGGGGCAGCCGCCATCTGGACGGCTCTGGGCGTATCGGTGGCAGGGTCGGGCATACTGGCTCCCATTCTGCTTGCCGTATTGCTCCCCGTCATCACGTGGCTCAAGGGCACGAAGCTCTTCCGTAAGCCTGCGCTTTGGGTGGAAAGTCACTTCCGCAAAAAGTCGGATAAACTCGAACGGAAGGCGGAAAACAGCGCCGAAGAGCAATCCTCGGAAGAAAAAGCCAAAAAAACGGAACGCATCAAGTATTGGGGATTATTCACCTTTACCGCCATACCCTTACCGCTCACGGGCGTATGGACGGCTTCCGCCGTTGCGGCATTTTTGCACCTCGACTATAAAAAGTCGCTCCTTTTTATCGAACTGGGCAACGTTCTGGCAGGTATCGTCGTTGCGCTCGTTACCTTCTTCATCGGGGACGTGTTGCTTTAAGCTCACTTTTTTAAATCGTAAAAAAAACCGCCGTATACTCTCAATGCAGAGTATACGGCGGTTTCCGTTGCTTATAGCAAACCCTTATAAAACGGCGTCTTCTATCCGTCGGAGAATCGCAAGCCGAAAGTTCCCTTCGCCGTCTTCCATAATCAAATCGCTTTCCAAAGCTTCCGCTTCCAATAGTCGTTCCCTGATATCGGGATAGTCGCTCGTTGCGTATTGCAAAAAGTCCAGTTCCACGGGTTCGGGCGTCAGCGCATACAGGATATAACCGCCGTCCGATATTTCCGCTTTCAGTTTACGCACGTTTTGCAATTTGGATTTTCCGATTGCAAACTTCGCCAGCGCAATATAATCGTCGGCGACAATTTCCGTAAGCGAACGGGTATCCTCGCCGAGCGGAAAGGGAGACCCGTTGCAATCGGGATCGATCCTTTGCATCGCTTCCAAAAGCAGGGTAGGGTCGGAAATCAACTTCTTCATCCGCTTTTTCTGCGCTTTATCCACCGATTCCGCATTCTGCAAGGTTTTTTTCCGTA
>CAMAGA010000104.1 GCA_945833955.1 uncultured Clostridia bacterium | reverse complement strand
ATAAATAGGGCGGCGGTTGCAAACTGCAACCGCCGCCCCGAAAGTTATAGTATTTCCGTAATATTATTTCCGTGTTTTAATTTTGCATACGGATGCTTTCTTCCCGTAAGAGGGGATAGCGTTGCAGCGCGGAGCCGTCCGGATTTTCCCGATGCATATCCACGGCGGAAATTTGATGATTGTCGTAAGTGGTATAGTAATAGATGCCCTTATCGGCGTTGCAACAGGAAGTGTAGAGGGTGATTTCGTATTTTTTATCTTCCAGTTCGCAACAACCTCTCTGCTGGTCCACCGAGCCCAGAATATGGAAAAACTGACTGACGCTACCGGATTCGGAATCTCCCGAAAGGGAATTCATTTTGACGAATGCGACTCGCACGAATCGGGAAGCGGAGGAGAGATCGCCGGGAAGCCCCAATGCGCCCATTCCTCGGCTGTACGTAGGCAAGGAAAGACCTGCGGCAAAGCGATTGACGGGCGGCTTGGGGCTTAAATGCTGAAAGTCCGCAAGGCGGCGCATCTGTTCGGGGAAAGGCGGATTGTTGGTGAGCACGCCTACGGGGTTATCGTAGATCTTCAATCCGTCCTGCACGGATTCCACCGTAACGGATTGCGTTCGGTCGGCAATCAGCCAATGAAGTTGGGCAACGGGCAACTTTTCGTGGAAAGGCGTATTCAGAATATTCATATTCTTTAACAATTCTTTCGCCTGCAAAACGGTAGCGCACTGCGAAAGCAAAAAGGGAATCAATTCAAATTGCGCAACGTTGCACGCGCCCTCTTTCGGGGCATGGTAGCAGGCGTTGCCTACAAAGTTTAATCCGGCGATGCAGAGCCCCTTTTCGTTGACGGCGTCGTAATAGAGGGGGTAATCATTCATCACGTGCGCCATGCCGATCATCGCATAGTGCGAATGCACGGTCTGCCCGTTTTTAAAACGGAAGAGGTAGTTCCGAGGGGTAACGGTTACCTCGTCCCCGTAAGAAAATTCATAGTCGAGCGTTCTGCCGAAGTAGAAGTCTTTGGTCTGATAAGTTGCCGCAGTACACATAAAAAATACCTCGCTTATGGATAGATTTTGCGCGAATCGTTTTCAGATTATGCGCAAACTGTTTTTTTATATACTGATTTTAGCACGAAGAGGGGTGCTTGTCAATATCCCCGTGCATTTACATCAAAAAGAATGCGCTCCATACTTGTATGGCACGCATCCTTTTTTTTACGTTTTGCTATTTACTTTTTGAGGTCGGAAGCCTTCAGCTTATCCACTTTGCGCAGGGCGATCCAGTTGGTGAAGATTGCAAACAGGACGGTCAGACCGATGCCGACAAGGCAGGAGATCGGGCTCGGTACGGTATAGTAGTTATCCCCGACCTTTTGTAAGATATCCAGTATCCACACCCCGGAAGCCATTCCGAAGACAAGCCCGATACAGATACCGAGGACGGTGAGCAAGATATTGTCCCGATAGACGTACTTTTTGGTATCCGATTTGCTGAATCCGTTGATGCGCATGATGACGAGTTCCGATTTCTTTTCGTTGACGCAGACGATATTTAAGTTGAGCAGAACGAGCAGAGCCATCGCCACGGAGAGGGACAGACCGATATATACGATCAAGGTAGTCGTACCGGAGAGTTCTGCAAATTTTGCCGTCCAGCGGGCGTATTCGTCCGTCAGGGAGAAATATCCGTCGAGGGCTTGCAGTCTGGTTGCAAGCGCATCCGCATCCGTATCGCCGTAACGTAAGAAGAAAGTGTTCGGTTGCAGTTCTTTTGCAAAGACTTGTTCGTAGTAGTCCCGATGCATCGTCAGCTGCACCGTCGAGAGGTAATGCTCGCTGACGCCCGATACTACGAGCGTATACGTGTTTCCGCTCGGATCGAGCAGGGTAATTTCTCCGCCGATCTCCACGTTATGATGCTTCTGATAGGTGCGGCTCACGATGACGCCGCTTTCGGTGAGGGGAAGGGTCTTTTTGCTCTTGTAATCCTGCAAATGCATGAAGGAGCCGAAGTTCTCGGTCGATTCGGGTACGATCAGGTCGGTTTTCGTCAGATTGCCGTTTTCGTCCTGTATATATCCGATCGTTCGGAGTACGGAGGCGTAATCCGCGCCTTCGGAATCGAGGACGGATTGCAGGGAATCGTGCGCATCGCTTACGGATTCATCCGCAACGAGGGCGGCATCGTACGTCCAGACGTTTGAAAAATGCTTTTTCGGCGTTTGCACAATCGCCATCTGTAAGGACATGGACATGATGATGAGCGCGGTACACCCGGCTACGCCGACGAGGGTGGCAATCACGCGGGCTTTGTCGTTGACAAGATTATTGACCGTGGTTTGCGAATAGAGGGACATACGCTTCCAAAGCTTGGTCTTTTCGTAAAATCTCGTCTTTCCTGCGGTGGTGCCGGTGCCGCGCAAAAGTTCCACGGCAGGGCGTTTTAAGAGCTTTCTGCAGGGAATCCACGTTGCTGCAAAGATGAAGAGAATTTCCAGAAGGGAAACGTAAATTGCATCCGGTACGTGGAAGGCAGGCGGTATAGAACCGAGTGCGAAAAGTTTTGTATAGGCGTGATTTACGATGTTCTCTATGCCGAAATACCCGAGCAGGCACCCTGCCACGATGCCGATTGCCACGGCGAGCGCAGAGTACAGCAGGAAGTGTGCAAAGATTTCCCCCTTGCGGAAGCCGTTCGCTTTTTGTACGCCCGTGAGCGTCTCGGATTCGTTTACGCTGCGGGAAACGGAGGTATAACATACCATAATCGCAACGAGAATAAAGAGCAGGGACATGGTATAACAAAGCTTTCGGCTCGATTCCGAATAGAATTTGACCGTGGCGTAACTCGGGGTATCCGTCCGCTTTTGTACCGTCCAGTTATCGTACTGCTTCATGGAGGCGAGCGTCTCCTTTGCGTCCGTAAGCTTTGCAATCGCTTCGTCCAGCTGCGCCGGACCTTCTTCCGTTTCGCTTGCGGTTAAGGTCGGGAATAAAACGAATACTGCGTTTACCGTGGTTGCCTCGCCCTCTTCCGCTGCGCCGAGTACGGCGTCGAGTTTTGCAATGGCTTCATCGAGCAGGGCGATCCGTGCCTCGACTTCCGCAATCTTTTCGCTTAAAAACGTTTCCGCTTGCGGCAGGAAGTAGGGCAGGAGGTCGAGCAAAGATTCCAAGGTCCCTTCGGGGTCGCTCTGATAGGATTGCAATATCTCGCGGGCAAAATTAAGATACATCTTTAATTGGTCTACGCCCGCTTCGTCCTTTTCCAACTGTGCGGTATCCAATATGCTTTCTATAATCTCCCGTTCTTCCGCCGTCAGTTCGGGGGAGTTTTCTATATATAAGTCCAATTTTTCATCCAAAAGTTCGATACTCATCTCGACGGCGGGGATGATTTCGGGGTGATCTTCTAAAAGTTGGACGATTTGTTCGGCAAGCGCCTGTTTATTTACGTCGGAATGGTCTTCGTTATAGGTATATACCAGGTCGTACAGCGTCCGCATATTTGCAAGGAGAAGGTTTGCCTGTTCTCTCGTCTCTTTCAGTTCGGTGCGCTTTTCGTTCAGTTGCGCTTCCGCATCCCGAATGGCTTGGCTCATGCGGGAAACTACGTCGTTATATCGCTGCTCCGCACGCTGTTTGCCGAGCGCAGTGATTTTGCTGAGGATAGCGGCGGATTTTTCTTCGTATTCTTTACTGAAGGAATTCAAGGCGGCAAGTCCGCTGCCACGGACGAGTACCTCGGAATAGCAGTTATCGTAAGCTTCCGTATGGAATGCCTGTTTGGGAGCCAATATAAAGAAGTCCACCGAGCCGTCGCCGAGGGTGGTATAGCCTCGGGAGTAGTCGTTTTCGTTCTGGAAATAGGCGGGGTGCTCCATGATTGCCGTAACGGTGAATTGCGCCTCTTTCAGGCAGGAAGTTCCGTTTTGTTCCGCAAAGATTTCCAGCGTATCTCCTACGCCGATCCCCTTCTGTTTGGCAAGCAGGGGATCTATGCCGATCTCGTTTTCCAAAGCGGGCATCGTGCCTTCTTTTACGGTGGCTACGTCGATGCTTTCCGTCAGAGATTGCACGTGGAGAACGCACTTATCTCCATCGATTTTGGAAGTTCCGTAGGCGGAATAGGCGCCTTCGGCAGATTCCACGCCTACGGTTTGCCGGATCTGCGCTAAGTCCGCCTCGGTGATTCCGTACGGAAACACGAGCAGATAGTCCCGGAATGCATGCAGTTGCAGGTATTGGTTTACCGCATTTGCCATGGCGGGTTCGTTCCACTTGATGCCGAGGAATACGGCTATGCCCAGCGCAACGAACAGGGCGATGGAAACGAAGGAGACAAAGGTCTTTTTGATATCCCGGAAGAGATACGTCCATTGGGTTCTTTTCATGTTCCTCTCCTCACCATACGAGATCGGTTGCCTTTACGGGGTGGCGGTTGACGATTACCTCGTCGATTTTGCCGCCGCGCATACGGATGACGCGGTTTGCCATCTTCGTGATTTCTTCGTTATGCGTTACCATCATGACGGTTGTTCCGGAAGCAACGACGTCTTCGATGATGGAGAGCACCTCTATACCGGTGGTATAGTCGAGCGCCGCCGTCGGCTCGTCCGCTAAAACGATCTCCGGCTTTTTGACCAGCGCGCGGGCGATGGATACTCGCTGTTGCTGTCCGCCGCTCATCTGCGAGGGATAATTGTTCCGCCGCTCTTTGAGTCCTACCCATTCCAGAACGCGTTCCGGGTCGTCGGAGTCCTTTTTCAGTTCCGCAATGAATCGGATATTCTGTATGGCGGTGAGGTTGGGCATCAGGTTGTAGGACTGAAAGATAAAGCCGATATGGTCCCTGCGGTATTCGGTGAGCGTTTTATCGTCGGCATGGGAATAGTCGCTTCCTCTGAAGAGGAACGTTCCGTCCGTCAGATTGTCCATGCCGCCTGCGATGTTGAGCATGGTGGACTTTCCGCAACCCGATTCGCCGAGGATGACTAACAGTTCCCGTTCGTAAACGTCCAGGTCTACGCCCTTTAATACGCGCGTTACGGTATCTCCGTTTTTAAATTCCTTGGTTACGCCCCGAAGCGACAAAATGACGGGTTTTTGCTCGACGGTGCCTACGTCGAATCCCTTTTCGTCGATCGCCGTAGCCGCCAGCATCGCCATGATTTCGCATACGTCGGCGTCTTCCTGCGTGAAGGGGGCGCCGTCCCGTCGGTCTATGAACTGAATGCAACCGAGCGTTTCATAGCTGTTTTCCAGAGGTACGCAGATCATGGAGCGGACGTTTTCCTCCGGCAAGCCTTCGGGCAGGAAAACGGAATTGCCTTCGCTGAAGACCTTTCCCACCATGCCCACCCCGGGTTCTACGGCATTTTCTATAAAGGTGCGTGTTCCGTGCGCATAGGCAAGGTGGAGCTTTTTGTCCCCGCTTTTATCGTAATACCAGATTACGGCGGTTTCCGCATTGCTGACTTCCCGAATGATATTCACGCATCTTTGCAATGCTTCCTCCATGTTTTCCGAATCGGAAATAACGGCCCTGATATCTCCGATTGCTTTAAAATGTTTAAATAACAAACTGTCGATCATATTCTTTCCTGCCTGTAATTATTTTTTTCTTCCTTTTTTCGTTTTGATTTTCAGTCCGAGGCAATGCGTCGGGCTGTTTTGTTCTTGACTGTTTCCGTCTTATTCGATTACCATAAAATCGGAAA
>CAMAGA010000103.1 GCA_945833955.1 uncultured Clostridia bacterium | reverse complement strand
TGCCGTTACGTCCCGAGGAATAATACTATTCTTGCACCCGGCGATCAAAGTTTTACTTTGTTTTTCGATGAGGCAATTTCCAGCACTGTAATAGATCGCGTTGCCGGGAGATACCTCGATACTTGCAAAACTTTCGCATCCCCGGAACGCATTTTCCCCGATGCTCGTTACGCTGTCCGGAATCACTATGCTCATAAGACTTTCGCATCCATAGAACGCATAGTTCCCGATGCTCGTTACGCCGTCCGGAATCACTATGCTCATAAGACTTTCGCATCCCTCAAATGCCGAGTCCCCGATGCTCATTACGCCGTCCGGAATCACTATGCTCATAAGACTTTCGCATCCCTCAAATGCCTCGTCCCCGATGCTCGTTACGGAGTCGGGTATCGTGATGCTTGCAAGGCTTTTGCACGAAGCGAACGCCAAGTCCCAGATACTCGTTACGCCTTGGGGAAGGATGACTTCGGACTGGTTTCCTTTATACTTTTTTAATATCGTGCCTTCTATATCAAATTGCGACCGATCGTAATTTTGCAAGGTAGGGAAAACGATTTCTTTCTCTTTTTTCTCCCGTTCCGCTTTTTCTGCTTCTTTTGCAAACTCGGTCATATACTTTTCATACAGACTTCCGTTTCCCCCATACGCCCTTTCGATGAGACTCCCCACCGACAGCAGATGGGCAGAACGTAAGGACTTGAACATAAAGGCGAGCACGTCCGGAACGTCCTCATAATGTTCTTCCGCATCGATATTGTCCAGAAAGTTGCAAATTTCCTTATCGCTGCCGCCGTTTAAGACCTCGTAAAGGTTGGCGTAGAAATCTTTGTCATATATCTTTTTGATCGATTTACAAAGGGATACTATCTCTATGCTGTCCGTATATTCTTTTTGGAGTTCCGTCCACAGAAGCCTTCGCAGAGTCGCCAGCTTCTCCTGTTTGGCTTTGTCCAGAATACTGTTGAGCATTTCGACTTCTTTCTGCAGGTGGTCCCCATAAAAAACGCCGCCGCAGAACTTACATTTGTACTTCCCCGTTCCGTCTTCGCTCAGTTCTCCGCCGCACCTCCTGCAACTGATCTCGATTTTCATATATTCTCCTTCATTTCGCACGGTATAAAACCCTATTTGTTTTATCACTTATTTAAGTATAGCATAAACTTTGATACAAGTCAACAACATACGATTTTTTATTTCAAAATACGGCAAATTTTTCAAGGCAAAAAACCGAACGCAGGCAACGAGCACCAGCGAACGGGAAACGGCGAACGGGAAACGGGAAACGGCGAACGGGAAACGGCGAACGGGGAACGGGAACGGGGAACGGGAACGGCGAACGGCGAACGGGGAACGAGAAACGGGCAACGGCGAACGGGCAACGGGCAACGGGCAACGGGCAACGGGCAACGGCATAAAAACATGCGCCCGATTTGTCTTTTGCTTTATTAAGCGGAAAAACAGCATAAAAACATGCGCCCGAGTCGGAAAATATTTTCCGACTCGGGCGCACTTGCTTCTCACTTTGTTTGAATGCGAAGTCAAGGATGCAGAGAAGCAAGCCGCCGAGGTTTCTTTACGAAACCTCGGCGACTGCCTGTGGATAAAGCATTGCTAATTATGCATTACTCTACCACCGTGTAGTCTTCCGCTTCGATGGCAGCTTTTAAAGTCTCGACTTCGACGGGCTTAGAAAGCTTTACGACGACCGTGCCCTTCTTGTGGTCGGCAACCGCGCTTTCCACGCCGTCCAAGGCTTCCAGAGCCTTCTGCACGTGCGCTTCGCAATGCTTGCACATCATGCCCTTGACCTTCAACTTGATTTCCATAGCTTGCTCCTCCTTTATTTTTCGTTTCTTTTTCGATTGCTTTGCTTCGAGCTTCTTGCCGTTGAGCCGCAGGGCGTTCATCACCACGCAGAAACTCGAAAGGCTCATGGCGGCTGCTCCGAACATGGGTTGCAGGTCCCACCCGTTGATGGGCACCCACATTCCTGCGGCAAGCGGAATGCCGATTACGTTATAAATGAACGCCCAGAACAGGTTCTCGTATATGTTCCAAAGCGTTGCCTTGCTCAGTCGCACGGCTTTTGCCACGTCGGTTAAGCGGCTATGCATGAGCACGACGTCCGCCGCATCCATGGCTACGTCCGTACCCGCCCCGATTGCCACGCCCACGTCCGCCGAAGTGAGTGCAGGGGCGTCGTTGATGCCGTCCCCGACCATCAGGACTTTGCCCCGCTTTTGCAGTTTTCGCACCGCTTCCTGCTTGCCCTCGGGCAGAACGCCGGCGATGACCTCGTCCACGCCCACGCTCCTTGCAATGGCGGCGGCGGTCTTGGGGTTATCGCCCGTCAGCATGACGACTTCCAACCCCATGCGTTTGAGTTCCGCAATCGCCTGTCGGCTGTCCTCTTTGACCACGTCGGCAACGGCGATTGCCCCCAGCACTCTGCCGCTTTCGGCAAACCAGAGCGCCGTTTTGCCCTGCTCCGCCCACCGTTCCGTTGCCGGGCGCAGGGTATCGGGCAGGTTCGCTGCCTCTGCCACGGTTGCCTCGTTTGCAACGCTTGTCGCCATAGCCACGCCCGAAATATAGCGTTCGTTGCCGCCGAACACGAGCCGACCGCCGATTTCCCCCTGCAAGCCGTTCCCGGGCGCAATCTGAAAGCCGTGCATCTCGGAAATTTCCACGTTGCGCTCCCGACCGTACTCTAAGACCGCCTTTGCCAAGGGATGTTCGCTCGCCGATTCGAGCGTTACCGCCGCCCGTAAAAGCTCGGCTTCCGTTACGCCGTCTGCGCATAAGATATCCGTCACTTTGGGTTCGCCCTTGGTGATCGTTCCCGTCTTATCCAGTGCGACGATTCTGACCTTGCCCGTCTCTTCGAGGGAAGTCGCCGTTTTGAAGAGGATGCCGTTCCTTGCCCCGACGCCGCTTGCGACCATGATCGCCACGGGCGTGGCAAGCCCCAACGCGCACGGGCAACTGATGACGAGCACGCAGATGGCGCGGCGGAGGACCACGCTCATCACGACGCCGTCCCCCAATGCGCCGACGAGCAGCCAGACGAGGAAGGTTACGAGCGAAATGCCCAGCACCACGGGCACGAACACGCCCGAAACTTTATCCGCAATTTTGGCGACGGGCGCTTTGCTTGCGGAAGCGTCGCTCACCAGCTGAATGATTTGGGAGAGGGCGGTGTCTTCCCCTACCCGCAGGGCGCGGCAACGCAGGTACCCCGAAAGATTGACCGTGCCTGCCGACACGTTCGCCCCGACCGCTTTGTCCACGGGGATGCTCTCCCCCGTCAGAGCGGACTCATCCACCGCACTCTCCCCGAACAGCACGACGCCGTCCACGGGAATCCGTTCGCCCGGTCGCACGACGAATTCATCCCCGACCGATACTTCCGAAATAGCGACTTCCGTCTCCTGCCCGTCTTTTAGGACGGTTGCCGTCTGCGGCGCAAGGCGCATCAGACTCTTTAAGGCAGTGGTGGTTCTGCCCTTGGCGTAGCATTCGAGCGTTTTGCCCACGGTGATGAGCGTAACGATCATCGCCGCCGACTCAAAGTACAGGTCGTCCATCAGTTGCATGGAAGAAGCGTGATCCGTTGCGGCGGTCATCGCCAGCAGTACCGCTACGCTGTATAAAAACGACACGCCCGAACCGAGCGCCACCAGCGTATCCATATTCGGACTTTTATGCAGTACGCCCTTCCAGCCGCTGATGAAGAATTTGCGGTTGAGGAAGAGGATGCAGAGCGCAAGCAGCATCTGCACGATGCCCTGCCCCACGCAGTTGCCCGCAAGGAAGGGCGGCAGCGGAAAATGCCACATCATCGCACCCATGGAAAAATACATCAGCACGAGGAGGAGTATTACCGAAGCAACCAGCCGCCGCACCAACCCCGAAAGCTCGGTATCGGCAAGCGGATCCGCCCCGTCTTCCTTTTTCTGTTTGCTCTTGCGGGTTTTGCCTTTTTGTGTAGCATCTTGCGTTTGATTGTTTTTTACCGGATTGTTTTGCGCTGTTTTACACATATTTCCGTTTGCGCCGTTACACGTCTGCCCTGCGGTATTTTGTCCTGCATTGTTTTGCCCTGCGGTGTTTTGCCCTGCGTTGCGGGACTGACCGATTGTGCCTGCAACCTCTGCGCCGTACCCGATTTCCTGCACGGCGGCGCAGATTTCCGCAGGGTTTGCCGTACCTTCCACCTGCATGGAGTTCGTGAGCAGATTGACCGAGCACCCCGTAACGCCGTCTACCTTTCGCACGGCTTTTTCCACTCTCGCCACGCAGGCGGCGCAGCTCATACCCGTTATTTTGTATCTTTGCATGGAATGCCTCCCGTTATTTCATCAGTTTCCATATCGTGCGGACGAGATCGTCCACCGATTCCTCTTTGCCGTTTTTGATATCCTCGGCAACGCACCCCTTGATATGGGTAGAGAGCAACTCCTTATTGAAGGAATTGAGCGCAGAACACGCCGCCGAAACCTGCACGAGAACGTCCGTGCAGTAGGCGTCCGCTTCCACCATGCCCCTGATGCCCCGAATCTGCCCCTCGATGCGGTTGAGCCGATTTATGAGCTTTTGCCGCTCTTCCCCGCTACGCTCCTTTTTCCTGCCCGAAGCGCACGGGCAGACAGCCTTTTCCCCGTTTGCATCTTTTTCTGCAGGAGTCTCTGCCGCTTCCCCCGAAGCACACGGGCAGGTCTCTTGTTTTTCCCTGTTTTCTTCACCCGAAGCGCACAAGCAAAGCTCTTCCTTTTCTTCACCCGATGCGCACGGGCAGGTCTCTTGTTTTTCCTCGCTTTCCTGCATTTTTTCTCTCCTTTTTGTCGGTTGTTTTTCCAACGAATACAATCATTCTTATACCCTATGGGGGTATTTCTGTTCTGATTATATACCCTACAGGGGTATATGTCAAGCGAATTCGGGAGAAAAAAAGGCAGTTTTCAAAAAAATTTTCCGTCTGTTGACCTGCCCCGCTTGTTCTCTACTGCTGCTTGTTCTCTACCGCCGTTCCTGTTCCCTGCGCCTTTTAGGGTATCTTCCGCCCGTTCCCTGCCGCCGCCCGTTCCCTGCCGTCTCCTGTTCTCTACCGCCGCCTGTTCCCTGCCGCCGCCCGTTCTCTGCCGCCGCCCGTTCTCTGCCGCCGCCCGTACCCGCCGTTCCTGTTCCCTACCGCCGCCCCGCCCGGATAAGGGCGGAGTTATAGGGCGCATCGGAACAGTCCTGCCTCCACCTGACGGGGGAGGTGGCAAAAATCTCCGATTTTTGAAGGAGGGAGAGAAAAAATTGTTCTTCCATTATTCGTATATCACAAGGTCTTTAATATCCTTATTTATGCTTGCGATTTTTTGCCCACAAAAAAATTGCAAGCAGAGAAAATCTCTCCCTCAGTCAGCTTCGCTTTTGCTCGCTGACAGCTCCCCCGTCAGGTGGAGCCAAGGCAAAGTACTTCTTCATTCTATGCATTCAACTGCAACGAGGCAAGTGCCGCCCGTACCCGCCGTTCCTGTTCCCTGCCGCCGCTTGTTCCCTGCCGCCGCTTGTTCTCTACCGCCGCTTGTTCTCTACCGCCGCCCGTTCCTTGCCGCCACCTGTTCCCTACCGCCGCCCGTTCCTTGCCGCCACCTGTTCCCTACCGCCGCCCGTTCCCTGCCGCCGCCCGTTCCCTGCCGCCGCCCCGCCCGGATAAGGGCGGAGTTATAGGGCGCATCGGAACAGTCCTGCCTCCACCTGACGGGGGAGGTGGCAAAAATCTCCGATTTTTGAAGGAGGGAGAGAAAAAATTGTTCTTCCATTATTCGTATATCACAAGGTCTTTAATATCCTTATTTATGCTTGC
>CAMAGA010000102.1 GCA_945833955.1 uncultured Clostridia bacterium | reverse complement strand
AATCGGGGAATATTTTTTGCAGGGCTTTATTTTGGGCGGACGATGTGTTATAATAAAAGAGTGCAGGGATTTACGCAAAAAGGAGAGAAGAAATTGTATAACACCAGAGAAGAATTAGAAGGGTTTTTTCGGGCTTGCGACGCTTTGGCGTGTTGCCCTTTTGAACGGAAAGAAGAGTTTTTACATAAGATGATGGAAACGCTCTTGCAGGGGGAATTTTTGTCTTCCGTGGTAGCCTATGCCAAAAAAGGCATCGACCCGAGAACCATTGCGGAAACGTACATCCGCCGCTATCCCTCGGCTACCAGAGTTCGACTGAGTTTTATTTTACCCGAACAGAATCGGGAACGCTTGGTCGTGTTGCTGTATCTTTTAGAACCCATCGAAGAGAATAAAATTTCGTTTGACGATTTCCTCGATCTGTATTTCTATCACAACAAGGGACTGTATGAAAGCTTCATTATCTTTCGGGACGCAGTACTGGAACCGTTGCGCAGCACGGTATCCAAAGTCGTTTCGGAGTTTGTGCGTCGGCTTTATCATCCGGAACAGGACCTCATCCACCTGCAAAACAGCCGCAACTCGGGAACGCTTAACCGCATTTTAGACCTTTTGGAACTGGAATACTACCGCACTGCAAAATATCCCTTCCGTTCCCAGGAGGAGCGGGAGCAGATCTGCAAGATGCTCGATCAGATGAACCGTATGACCGTGCAGGAAAACGTGGATTGCCTCGAAGCTTTATTGTTCGGCTACGGCTACTTTTTAAGTTCCGTTCGGGTCAACAGCGAATGTATGCAAAAGGTAATATTACTCTTAAAAGATCTGATATAAATACCAAAAAAAGGAGAGTAATCAGACGTTATGGATCTGAAGGAAAAGACGGTAAGCAAAAATTACGTATATTGCGGAAAAATCATCAACGTGCGATGCGACGACGCAGAGTTGCCTTCCGGCAAGCCGTGCAAACGGGAAGTAATAGAGCATTCCGGCGGCGCCGCCGTCCTGTACGTGGAATCGGACGCCGTGTTGCTCGTAAAGCAGTTCCGCTATCCTTACGGGGAAGAGATCTACGAGATCCCCGCCGGAAAGCGCAACCGAGGGGAAGATCCTGCCGTAACCGCCGCAAGAGAACTTGCCGAAGAGACGGGGCTGACGGCAACGGAATTGGAGCATATTTATACCGTTTACCCCACGCCCGGCTATACGGATGAAAAGATTTATATCTATCATGCAAAGGCGGCAGTGCAGGGAAGCGCGCATCCCGACGACGGGGAATTTCTGCACGCGCAATTCATACCGCTTGCCGAAGCGGAAAGAATGATTCGGGACGGCAGAATACGGGACGGAAAGACGATCATTGCCGTACAGCATTACTTATTATACAGGCGCGCTTAAAAAATACGCAGGAAACGCAAAAATAAGTTTGACTTTATCCTTCGGGGCGTATATAATGGAACGGTAACCAATTTAGAAAGCGTATATTATTGCCAAATATTGCGCAAAGGAGAATACTTATGGCTGAAAAAAGAGCGGTTACGATGGAAAAGCTCGTAGCACTTTGCAAAAATCGCGGATTTATCTTTCCCGGCAGTGAAATTTACGGAGGACTTGCCAACGCCTGGGATTACGGACCTTTGGGTGTGGAATTCAAAAACAACGTAAAAAAGGCGTGGTGGCAGAAGTTCGTACAGGAAAACCGTTACAACACGGGCGTAGACTGCGCGATTTTAATGAACCCGAGAACGTGGAAGGCTTCCGGTCATCTGGGCGGATTTTCCGACCCGCTGATGGACTGCAAAAACTGTAAAGCGCGCCATAGAGCGGATAACCTCGTGGAAGACTATTGCAAATCCCATAAATTAGATATTGCGATCGAAGGTTGGGAAAACGAACAGCTTGAATCGTTTATTGCGGAACACAAAATTGCTTGCCCCATCTGCGGCAAGAGCGACTTTACGCCTATCCGTAAATTCAACCTGATGTTTAAAACGTTCCAGGGCGTTACGGAAGATACTACGAACACCGTATATCTCCGCCCGGAAACGGCGCAGGGTATCTTCGTTAACTTCAAAAACGTACAGAGAGCTACCCGTATGAAGGTGCCCTTCGGTATCGCACAGATCGGTAAATCCTTCCGTAACGAAATTACGCCGGGGAACTTCATCTTCCGTCTGCGGGAATTTGAACAGATGGAACTGGAATTCTTCTGCGAACCGGGCACGGACCTCGAATGGTTTGCCTATTGGAAGGACTATTGCAAAAACTGGTTGCTTGCATTGGGCATGAAGGAAGAAAATCTGAAGCTGAGAGATCATTCTCCCGAAGAGCTTTGCTTCTATTCCAAGGCAACGACGGACTTTGAATATAACTTTGCTTTCGGCTGGGGCGAGCTTTGGGGCATTGCCGACCGTACCGACTACGACTTAAATCAGCACCAGAAGGAAAGCGGCGAATCCATGGAATATCTGGACCCGAACGATCCGAACAAAAAGTACGTTCCTTACGTCATCGAGCCGTCTCTCGGTGCGGACAGAGTCGTGCTTGCCTTTCTGACCGACGCTTACGACGAAGAGGTCGTCGATCCCGTCAAGAACGATATCCGCGTAGTCATGCACCTGCATCCCGCCCTCGCTCCGTACAAGGTAGCCGTACTGCCCTTGCAGAAGAAGCAGCATTCCGAAAAGGCAAACGAAGTGTATATGCAGTTGGCAAAACACTTCTCCTGCACGTATGACGAAACCGGTTCCATCGGTAAGCGTTACAGAAGACAGGACGAAATCGGTACGCCGTTCTGCGTAACCATCGACGGCGAAACGTTGGAACACAATACCGTTACCGTTCGCGACAGAGATTCCATGCAACAGATTACGTTGCCCATCGAAGAAGTTGCGGATTACGTAAAGAAGTTCCTCGTATTTTAATGAATCAGAGAAGCCGCCCGAGTCATTCGGACGGCTTTTTGCAAAGGAGGGAAAAGAAAAATGAAAATGAAGACGGTACGATGGAACGGTTTTCAAAAGGAGCTTTCCCGTCTCGTTTACGGAACGGGGGCTGCCCCGATGAACGGGACGGATAAAGACGCCGCATGGCAATGTCTGGATCGGGCGTGGCAGTACGGATTCCGTGCATTCGATTCCGCCCACGCTTACGGCTTTGCGGAGGAAAATCTGGGCGACTGGCTTGCGCTACGAGGGTATCGGGAACAGGCGTTCATCATAGATAAGGGATGCAACCCGGGAATGCACGGCTCTTTGGACGAGTTTTCCGCCGAGACCGTGCGGCGGCAGGTTGCCGAATCGCTTGCAAAACTCCGAACGGACTATATAGACTGCTATATTCTGCATCGGGACGACCCCGAAAAGGACTTAGCCGCAGTGGCGGAAGCGCTGGACGGCCTGCAAAGGGAGGGAAAAATCCGTGCGTTCGGCGTTTCCAACTGGACGGAAGCGAGAATAGACGAATGGAACGACTATGCGGCAAGAAGAGGGCTTTTCGGCGTGGCGGCGTACAGTCCGTGCTTCGGTTACGCCGTATTCCAAAACGACATCTGGGGCGGAAGCGTGCGGCTTTCGGGGAAAGATCAGTCGGATTTTCGGGCAAGGCTCCGCCGGGAAGGAATGCCGATATTTGCGTATTCCGCCTTGGGCAGAGGGTACCTTTCCGGTAAGTTCCGCACCGACGGGCATAGACCGATAGAGGAATGCCTTTCCGCCTACCCGATTGCCGAATACGACTGTGCGGAAAATCGGGAACGCTTGCGCCGACTGGAACAAATTGCAGACGGAACGGGCTATTCCGTGCCGCAGATTGCATTATCTTGGTTGCTCTCCCAAGGGGAAAACGTATTCCCCATCGTCAGCCCGACGAGCGAAAAACATATTGCCGAGGCGGCGGAGTCTCTTTCCGTTCGGCTTTCCCCCAAAGAGGTGGCGTATCTGGACGAGGTGTAGCGGCAATCTCCATATATTCCCAACGAAACGACCGTATAAAAGCCGTGCAGGCGAGGATAATATAGGTTGTAAGGGGGATGAAAAAATCAGAATGCAGTTACAGAACACAGAAACGTTGATCAATCTCGCAAGGAGTTTTGCCGGGGAGTCGCAGGCAGGTATGCGCTATCAGATGATTGCAGACGCTGCCATGCGGGAAAAGTTGCCGGCGCTTGCCGATAAGGTTCGGGAAATTGCCAAAAACGAAACACAACACGCAAAAGCGTTTTACGCTTTCATTCGGCAGAAGGCAGGGAGTTTACCCAATGTGGAAATAACTGCCGGGTACCCCTTTGAAAGCGGAACGCTACAGGAGATGCTATCGTTTGCGGCAAAGGACGAACGGGCGGAATATCAAAGGATATACCCCTCGTTTGCCGACACGGCCGAAAGGGAAGGATTTCCGGATATAGCCAAAAAGTTCCGACTGGTAGCGGAGATAGAAAAACAGCATGAAATCATTTTTGCCTATTTAGCGGGGGCAATTCAAAGCGGTACTTTGTACCGTTCGGAAACGCCCATGCTATGGCATTGCAGCGAATGCGGATTTCAGGTTACCGCCACTGCCCCGTGGGAAGTTTGCCCCGTTTGCGGTAAGGAAAGGGGATATACCGATCTGCATCTGCCCTTCACAGGAGAAAAAGGATGAGAGATTTAAAAACACAGGAAGATCACAATCTGAACGGTGCCGGTACGAGAAGCACCAACCGCACGAATAATACCGATACGCAGAATAACGGTACCAAGAATTGCGGTAAGACCAAGAATTGTAAGAATCAGACGAATAAAGATTGCAAGTAACTTTGCAAAAAGAAAATATACGGGTGCGTGTTCCCGTATATTTTTTTGTATTCCGGATATTTTCGGATCCCATCAGAAAGTCCGAAAAATTTGACAATCATCCACACGGAAAGTATAATGGAATAGATTCGGAATCATCAATTCGGAGGAATATTTATTTTATGAATAAGACGCAATATAAAATCAGGTTAGCAAACGAAAACGACGCACAGGCAGTACACGATATTTACGGGGCGTACGTTCCGCTCGATTACATTACGTTTACCTTGGATAATCCGGATGTAGAATACTATCGGCAAAAGATTATCCTCACGCTGGAGGACTATCCCTTTCTGATTGCGGAAAACAACCTCGGCGAAGTACTCGGATACGTATACGGTTCCAGACTCCGCCCGCACGACGCATATCAATGGAACGTGGAATGGACGATCGTTCTTTCTCCCGACGCACCCAAAAGGCAAGGAATCGCTTCTGCGCTCTATCGGGAGTTTGCCAACATATTGGTAAAACAGGGATACAGATATATTTACGGGGTATTGGTAGATACGAATGAAGTTAGCTTTGCATTCCATAAAAGCCTTGGCTTTGAGGAGGTGGGGCATTTTGCAAATGCAGGCTTCAAGCTTGGCGCATGGAGAGGTATAACGTGGATGGTAAAGGAAATCGGAACGTTTGCAAATGAACCGCAAACGCCGTTGAAACTATCCCAAGTGCTTCATCCGGACTAAAAAACGATCGAAACGGCTTTTCGCAAATAAAAAAGACGAGCCGATTACGATTCGTCTTTTTAGAAGTATGTAAGATGATCAGTTGATTTTTTCGATCGTTGCACCGAAAGGAATGATAGCCAGCTTTGCCAATTTGAAGCACTGCTTGCCGAAGGGAATACCGATGATGGTGATGCACCAGAGAATTCCTGCCAGAATAAACCCGAGCGAAAGGGCAAAGCCACCAAAGACAATCCAGATTACGTTGGCGATGGGGTGCTTATCGAAATTGGTTTTTGCTTCATATCCGAAGGGCCAGATAACAAGCCTTGCAATTTTAAAGCACTGTTTACCAAAAGGGATGCCGATGATGGTGATGCACCAGAAGAGACCGGTAAAAAACCAGCTGACGCCTGCAACAAAACCGGTTAAAAGAAGCCACAAA
>CAMAGA010000101.1 GCA_945833955.1 uncultured Clostridia bacterium | reverse complement strand
TACATAAAAAAGAAGGACGGGATAGAGGTATGAAAAATATAAAAGTTTTTCTACTTGAAAGCAACGATGAGTTTCGCAAGAACCTCAGGGAATACTTTCAAACGGCAACGTCGTTCGAGCTTTTAGGAGATACGGACGACGGAATGATGGGGCTCGAAATGATCGAGCAGAAGATGCCCGACGTGATTGTTTCGGGCATGGTACTCAAGAACCTGGACGGGGTAGGAGTACTGGAAGGGATACGCAGCAGAAGGCTGGGAGTGAAAAGTATTGTTACGGGGCACTTCATAGAGGATACGATCATCAATCAGGTTTTGGCGAAAGGCGCGTCTTACTATCTGCTGCGTCCCGTTTCCCCGGAGACGGTTGCGGCAAGAATCTTGTCCCTTTTCGGAAACGACGGAAACGACAACGCCGCCGTAGCACTGACGAGGGAACTGCACGATAAGCGCAGAATGGATTCCTTGGACGAACGGATCAGCGCGATCTTTATCTCTATCGGAATTCCGCCGCATATCAAGGGGTACAATTATCTGCGGGAAGGGATTAAAATGGCGGTGGTAAAACCGGCGGTCATCAATAACGTTACCAAGGAATTATATCCCGGCATTGCGGAAAAGTTTGAAACTTCGGCAAGCAAAGTGGAAAGAGCGATTCGCCACGCCATAGAAGTAGCGTGGAACAGGGGTCGGGTGGAAGCGATCAATTCCGTATTCGGCGTAAGGGTATACATCGGAAACGAAAAACCGACGAACAGCGAATTTATTGCGCTGGTTGCCGATAAGTTGATTTTAGACGGCTTTATTTAAGGGAGAATGCCCCGTAAACGGATAGCGGCGCTTTCCGTTGTATACGGTTGCATATCCCGATAAACGAATGGGGTTTTGCTCCGTTCGTTTATTTTTTTGAAAAAAATGATAAATACAGCTTGACAAAAGAAACACAGTATGATAGAATATAACATAGATGCCATATTTGGCAAAATAAACAAGGAGCAGATGACCAGCTATGAAAAAGGGGAAAAAATTCTTATCTCTCTCCCTTGCCGCACTCATGGTAACGAGTATGATGGGTGCCTTTGCGGCTTGCGGCGATGAAGGCGGAACTTCCGACAGCACAAGCACGTCCGAGTCTTCCGTGGAGGAAGTAAAGACCAATGCAACCCTGCAGATCAATGCAGACAGAACCAACCTGACCGATCGGGACGACGTAAGCGATACGTTATACGGTCTCTTTATCGAAGACATCAACTATGCGGTAGACGGCGGTATGTACGCCGAACTCGTTAAAAACCGTTCTTTCGAGTTCGATACGTTCAAGCCCGGGTACTCTGCCGCCACCAAGGACGGCACGCTGCACGGCTGGAAGGAAGAAGGCGCATCGCAGATGGCGGTGATAGACGGCGCCGAGGATAAGACCGCCATTGCAACCGATAATGCGCATTACGTCCGCGTGACCAATACGGAAGGCGTTTCCGGTATTTCCAACGAAGGATTCTTCCGGAGCATGAACATTCAGAAGAGTGAAAAGTACGACTTTTCCGTTTACTTAAAGTCCGATTCCGGCTACACGGGCGACGTAACCGTCGTTCTGACGGACGGCAAGACCGAATGCGCAAGGCAGACTATACGCGTCAATGCAGGCGCAAGCTGGGTGAAATATAACGCCGTACTCGAAGCGCAGGAAACGGCTTGCGCAGGAGTACGCTGTCAGGTACTCATGGAAAGCACGGGCGTTTTGGATATGGATATGATTTCCCTGATGCCGCAGAACAGAGCTCTCGGTATCTACCGTGCCGATATGTACCGGGCTATGAAAGATTTGACTCCTTCTTTCGTTCGTTTCCCCGGCGGATGCATCACGGAAGGCGACGGCTTGGAAGACGCCTATAACTGGAAGGATTCCATCGGCAACGGAGAATTCTTGGAAATCCGGGGCGTCGATGCGGACGGACAGGCATATACCGAATTGACTTACGGGGACGCAGCCGTCAGACCGACCAAAGGAAACGGCATCTGGCAAGGCAACGCGAACAACCCTTACTATATGACTTACGGCGTCGGTTTCTATGAATATTTTCTCCTGTGTGAAGAATTCGATGCTTTGGCGGTTCCCACCCTCTCCTGCGGTATTTCCTGCGGCGGCGGTGCTAAGGAAACGCCTTACCAGGTGGCTGAAAATATCGACGATTATATTCAGGACGCACTCGACCTCGTTGCGTGGGCTTGCGGCGACCCCGACAGCTCGGACGCAAACGAAGCGTATTGGGCAACTATCCGCGTCAATATGGGACACGAAGAACCGTTCGATCTGAAGTACGTCGGTATCGGCAACGAACAGAGCTTTATTCCCGAATACTACGCAACCTATGAAAAGTTCGTCGTCGGGCTGGAAGAAGCGCAGAAAGCGAACCCCGACCTTTACGGCGATATTTCCTGGATCGTAGCCGGCGGTATCGATTACAACAATACCCCCAACTGGAACAAGATACTGGACAGAGCGAAGAATCATGAAAACTTTGCCGCTTGTATGGACGAGCACTACTATACCGACCCCGAATGGTTCCTTTCCAACACGCAAAGATACGACGCTTCCAAGTACCGTGAAAGGTACGGCGATATCAAAGTATTCGTAGGGGAATATGCTTCCTGGAATAACGCCTGGTGGAACGCTCTTTGCGAAGCCGCGTATATGACGGGTCTGGAACGCAACAGCGACGTCGTAATCATGGCTTCCTATGCGCCGCTTTTCGGTACGTTCGGCGGATCCCGCACGAGTCAATGGACGCCCGATATGATTTTCTATAACGATACCACCTTATATGGTACCTGCGATTACTACGTACAGAAGGTATTCAGCAACAACGTCGGCGACGTAGTGCTGCAATCTTCCTTTGACGACGCCTTAACGTTTACCAAGGCGGGCAAAGAATACACGGCTCTCTTTGAAAACGTAACCTACGACGAAGAGACGGGCGATATCATCGTAAAGATCGTCAACGCTTCCGACAGAGCGATCGATATCAACGTATTGTTGCAGAATGCCGGAGCCATCCACGGCACGGCGGACGTAACCGTATTGCAGAACGATAAATCGGACGTTAAGAACAGCGTAGATGCGCTGGCTATTCTGCCGCAGACGAGCACCCTGACCGTGAGCGGGGACTTCCAATACACGGCTGCAAAGCAGAGCGTTACCGTCATCCGTATCCATCCTGCCGCGTAATCTCGTATTTGTAAGTGTAAAGCAAGCACTTCTTCTTTCGGGAAGAAGTGCTTTTTATCGGCAAAAAACGGTTAAATGCGCAAAAAAAGCGGAAAAGATATCTGTTATAATCAAAATGCAGTCATAAGAGAAAAGGAGAACGTATATGGAAATTAAGGACAGAACGATTGCTTTACTGATAGACTCGGACAATATTTCGGGCGCGTATTTTTCGATTATTTTAGACCAGCTGAGTCAGTACGGCAAAGTAACTTACCGCAGGCTATACGGCGATTTTACCAACCCGCAGGCAAACGGCTGGAAGAGCGTGCTGCTCGAATACTCGATCGAGCAGATACAGCAGATTGCATTCACTTCCGGTAAAAATGCCACCGATTCCAAAATGATTATCGACGCAATGGATATTCTGTACCGAAATAACGTGGATTGCTTTTGTCTGGCAACGAGCGACAGCGATTTTACCAACCTTGCCATGCGGTTTCGGAACGACAACATCGTGGTAATCGGGGCGGGGGAACAAAAAACGCCCATGGCGTTCCGTAAGGCGTGCGACATCTTTATTCTGATGGACGAACTATTGAAGGTCAACCGAAAGGAAAAGTCCGACTCCGAGGAAAAGAAGAGTAACGGCGGCAAGGCGGAAGCCGAAAAGCTGGAATGGCGCAATAAGAAGGGAATGATCCGTAAGGCAAAGAAGATCGTTGCCGACGGAGCGGATTCCGGCGGCTGGATGCATTTTCCCGCTTTCATGAACGGTATCTGGCGGGAGGAAAACGACTTTAATCCCATGCTGTACGGAGCTAAAAACAGTCGACCCATTCCGTTTTTTAAAAGTCTGACCGAGGCGGGGAAGCCCGTCTTCCGCATCGAGAAGATCAATCAGATAGATCTGATACGCATCGACGATACGGAAAATAGATAGAAACGCATTATTTTCCAAGGAAAGCATATTGACGAAGTAAAACCGCTATGATATAATAAAAGCGGAGGGAATGAATATGTTAAACGGAGACGATTTGCTGGAACGTTTGAAAAGTTGTCTGGGACATATCGGGTTGCGATACTTGCCTGCAAAATCACATATTATATGGAAAATGCCTTTGACGGATTGCCGTATTGAAGAATTATTCGTTTCTGCCCGCAGTTGCAATGCGGGATTGCTGTTATATGCCAATATGAAGTTGCACGTAGAGCCTTCCGCCCGCGCATTGGCGGCGGAATATCTGGCCAGAGTCAATTACGGACTCATACTCGGTAACTTTGAATTGGACATGAACGACGGAGAAGTTCGGTTTAAAACGCTGTACCCCGTCTGCGGGGAAGCGGACGATCTTTTTCTGATCAAGTGCGTGTATAATTTAGAACTCATGTTCCAACGCTATGGCGACGGACTGCTTTCCGTTATTTTCGGCTACGATACGCCCGAACACGCCGTGTATGCGATAGAAAATTCCGGGGAAGAGGACTCGGATGAAAACGGCGAAGGCGGTGAAGACGGCGGAAACGGAGAGGATGGCGGAAACGGAGAGGATGGCGGAAACGGAGAGGATGGCGAAGAATAAAACGTAAGGAATATCAGGATAGAAAAATCCCCCTTCTCGCCAAAGCGAGGAGGGGGAAACAGGCTTTACGGAAATACGTATCCGGCGGAATTGCACCTTGCACGGAGCTTACTTTAATATGCGGCAACGTGCCCGTCGACGATGCGTATTTTTTTGGCGTCTTTGCCGTAGAGTACCCGTTCCGCGTGCGTACAGGTGATAATGGTTTGTTTGCCGTCGATGCGGCTTACAAGCTTTTTTCTTCTGGGCAGATCCAGTTCGCTCATTACGTCGTCGAGGATGAGGATGGGATATTCGCCCGAATACTCTTGAAAGATTTCCACTTCGGCAAGCTTTAAGGAAAGCGCAATGGAGCGGGTCTGCCCCTGCGAGGCGTAGGAACGGGCGTCCATGCCGTTTAAGCGGATTTTCAAATCGTCCCGATGCGGGCCGACGCTCGTGAAACCCATGCGGATATCCTTATCGTATGCGCAGGAAAGCTCGTGCAGAATTCTTTCCGCAATTTCGTCCGTGGTGCCGCCATAATTCCGTTCGGGCGAAAGGAGCAGTTCTTCCGCCCCGTCGGAAAGGGAGGCGTGGATATCTGCGGCGAGCGGCGCAAGGCGTTCGACGTACTTTTGGCGGCTTTCTATAATGACGGCGGCGCTTTGCGCAAGCTGTTCGTCCCATACGGGCAAAGTCGCTAAAACAGAATCGGGATTGCCGGATTTGAGCAACACGTTCCGCTGTTCCAAAATGCGGTTGTAGCGCGCAAGTTGCGTGTAGTAATTACGGGAAGTCTGCGCAATGGAAAGGTTTAAAAACCGTCTTCTTTCGTCGGGGCCGTCCTGCACGAGGCGAAGCTCGCCGGGGCTGAAAAACACGCTGTTCAAGTTGCACATGAGGTCGGCATTTTTGCTGATTTTGGTGCCGTTGATAAAGATTTCCCGTTTATTTTCGTAAATGTTTGCGCCTAAAGTGACGTTTCCGTAGCGGCCTTCCGCCTCGGCGATAATCGAGGCGCATTCTTCGCCTTCTTTAATGAGTTGTTTATCTTTGCGGATGCGGAGCGAGGTACCCGTGCAGAGGTAGAACACGGCTTCCGCACAGTTGGTTTTGCCCTGTGCGTTGCGGCCGAACAGGATGTTCAACCCGTCTGTAAAAGAAAATTGCTCTTCCGTATAATTGCGAAAATTCTTCAGATATAAA
>CAMAGA010000100.1 GCA_945833955.1 uncultured Clostridia bacterium | reverse complement strand
TCTCGCAGGGTTTGCGCCGTCTTTGCAAATCCGCAACAAATCGCTTTGAAATCGGCTTGCATTTTTCTCCCGTTTGTGCTATAATTTTTGCCGAACGTTTGCGCAACGTGCAATGCGCATTCCTGACTTTTCCCAAAAAGAGGTATCCTTATGCCCGTATTCAATTTACAGCTGAAAAAAATCGTGGACGATTCCTACGACATAGAAATCGGCTACGACCTTTCCGATAAGCTCGTATCGGATATACTCGGCGGACTTTTGCCCAAGGCGAACCGCTTTGCCGTGATCACGGACAGCAACGTTTTGCCGCTCTACGCCCGCCCCATTACGGATAAACTCCGCGCGGCAGGGTTGCCGGCGGAAATCTTCTCCTTCCCCGCGGGGGAAAAGAGCAAGTCCCGGGAGGTGAAAGCCATGCTCGAAGACGAAATGCTCTCGCGCGGCTTCCGCAGAGACTGCGCCGTCATCGCCGTCGGGGGCGGAGTCGTGACCGACCTTGCAGGCTTCCTGGCAGGCACGTTCGGGCGGGGCGTGCCCTTCGTCAATTACGCCACCACGCTTCTTTCCGCGGCGGACGCTTCCGTCGGGGGCAAGACTGCGGTGGATACGCCCCTCGCCACCAATCTGATCGGGCTCTTCAACCAACCCCGAAAAGTGTATATCGACATTCAGACGTGGGAAACTTTGCCCGTGCGGGAACTGCGTTCCGGGCTGGCGGAAACCGTGAAACACGCCTGCCTGGCGGACGCGGCGTTCTTTGCGTATCTGGAAGAGAATATAGACGCCGTTCTGCGGCTGGAAAAAACCGCCTGCGAGCATATCGCCCTGAAAAATTGCGAAATCAAGTATAAAGTCGTCATGCAGGACGAACGGGAGAGCGGACTCAGGGAAGTGCTGAATTTAGGGCATACCGTGGGGCGCGCCGTGGAAACGGTGAGCGATTACCGACTCACGCACGGGGAAGCGGTCGCCGTGGGACTGGTTGCGGCGGCGCGGCTGGCGCAGGAGCTCGGCTATATGACGAAAGCGGAAACCGAGCGGCTGGAAGCGTTGCTCGTGCGTTGCAATCTGCCCGTGCGCATTCCCGAATACGTTTCCCGGGAGGAGCTCGTCCGCAAGCTCTATACGGATAAAAAGGTACGGAACGGGAAGTTGCGGTTCGTTCTGCAGGACGGCATCGGCGCCGTGAAGCAATTCGGAGAAAACGTTTACGCCCTGCCCGTTGCGGAAGCGCAGATCGCGTCCGTAATTGCGAAGATGTAATCTTGCGGTTTACTTCGTTTTATGCGGCTTTCCGTTTTTATCAGCCGCCGCCCCGCTTAGGATTGTTCAAAGAACAGGCAGCCGCCGAGTTTCCGTGGAAACTCGGCGGCACATGGATTATGGAAGGTTCTTATCCTTAAACAAGGCTCCCTTTACACAAGGGAGCCTTGTTCCGAATCGGAGCCTTTGCGTAAAATCGGGGTTCGTTTTGATTGGGGTGAGTGGACGGGTGAATTATAAAAGAGGAAATCCTTGCCTTTTTTACAACGTTCCTGTCGGCAATAATTCCGCAAGCGTTTACTCCGCCGAGGAATATTTTGCAGGCAAGGATTCCTGAACGTCCGGCGCATTTTCCGTGGCAATTTCCCCTGCCTTTTTGAATGCGAACCCGGCAAGGATGACCGCAACGAGCTCGTTGCCGATCGACGCCGCATCGGGGAAGCTATGAAAATTGCTTATTCCTCGGAAATTGCTTATTCCTTGTACGCAATCGAACTCAGCCGATATTTCCCGGCGGACGATACCCGAATGAGCGTTCCGCCCCGATGCCCCTTTCTTTCCGCTATGCCCGGATAGGCGATATAGTCGATGGATCGGGAATACACGAGATCGATTCCTTTATATCGGACGGCGAGCGAGTTCAGATGATCGTGCCCGACGAACACCGCCTGCGTACTTCCCAGTGCCAACATCTTTTCAAAGAAGCCGAAATCCCGCCTCGAAAAAGATACAGGTTCCGAATTTTCGCCGAACAGATACTTTGCTTCCGGATCGCCCCGTTCCATCGCATCTTGTGCGTCCGCATAGGCAGGAAGCGGAATGTGCATGAACACGAACGAAGGCACCGTCCGTCCTTCCGCTTCGGAGACCGTGCGTACGGTTTCTTCGTACCAGGCGATCTGATCGGTATGCACGCCGTCGTATTCCTGCACGAATATACTCTCCGAAGCGTAATCGTTGGAGTCAATCAAAAACAGCAGGCGGTTCAACGTGCCGTCCGCATTCTCGATGCGGATATACGTATTCAGCCGCCCGTAAATATCCGGGAACATACGCGGATAAAGCAACGGACAATCCTCTTCGGTTAACATAGTTTGCAACATTACGTCCATATCCTCTTCCCGATGGGAAGCATAGATCTCGGTATCGTGATTGCCGTAAACGAACGTCCACGGAATGCCGAAGGCGTTCATGAATGTACAGAATTGCCAGAACGGCAGAATATTATTGATGCTGAAAGTCTGAACGGGTATGGGATACACTATATCTCCCGTTACGATGATAAGGTCGGGATCGGCTTGGGTTATGGTCGCATAGCAGGCGTCCAGACTCTTTTTATCCGTAAATATCGTCGTATAACTACCCGAAAGATGAACGTCGGTCAGTTGCAGAATGCGAAGCTCATTCTCTTTCATGCGGACGGTATACACGCCGCTCTCCGCATCGTAAAACGTTTCGCTCCGATGCGAAAAATTATCATAATTCAGAGTCTGAATATACAGCCGATTGACGTTACAACCCATGTTTAAAACGATGAACGCAAGGTAGATAACCGCCAGATAAATGCTGAGTTTTGCCGCGATTGTCGTTATGCGCCGCTTTTTGATACTCCCGTAACGTTGAAACGGATTGCATAACACGAGCCGCAATACAAAATACGCAAATGCAAACAGCACGAACGGCAAATAGAAGAGGAAATCGCCGAGAAAAATTCCTGCCGCAACGTAGACGGCGAGAACCACGAGCCAATACAGAACCCAGCGCAGGATTGCAAAACCCAGTTCTCGGCCTCGGCGATAGCCTTCCGCACCCGATTCCCGTTCGCATATCTCTATAACGAACAATCGACCGAGTCGGGAATGCGCAAACCAAGCCGCCAAAAAACAGACGGCAAACGCAAAGAAGATACAGACGATCAGCGGCGAAACGAAAAAAGCAAGCGCCGCTCCGCATAGGAAGAGCGTAAGCGCAACGTATAATCCCCCCGTTTTCTTTTTTACGTAATCGAAAAAATAGGTCGCCGCCGCCCTCGTGCAACGAATCGGATTCCGTGCGATGCGCACAAGATTGAACGATATTCCCCCGACTACGGCTGCGGCAACGAGCGCAGTCGTCAAAAACGGCCACTGCAACGCATAAAAAACGTTCGGCAACAGCCATTGCGATACGGACAGCAACAGCGCCGCCGCACAGATACCCGAAGCTACGGTCAGATACGACATACGCGCCACGATTTTTTCCGTCTTTTTCATATCGAGTATCTCTGCGGTTTTATTGGATTCGGCTGCTTGGGTTGACTCGCAGGCTCCGTCCGATTCGGTCGTTTCTGTCGTTTCGGTCGATTCTGTCGTTGCGGTCGATTCTGTCGTTGCGGAAGTCCGTATGCTCTCCGCCCTTTCTCCCGTTTCTTGCATACTCATCTGCATTTCATCATAAGCTGCGTTCTCTTCGGTATCCGGGAATGGATTTTGCGGCATGAAAAGAATCTCCTTCCGATTTTTACTGATAATACCATAAATAAAAAAGTTTGTCAATCCTTCTTTTCCGCACCCGTTCGCCTTTTTTTCCTTGTCCGTTTCCTTTACCCGTTTCCTTTCGTAAAAAGTTTTTATGCCGCCGCAAGCATATCCTTTTGCTTGCGGCGGCACGTAGGAGTCCCCTCGAAAATTATTTACCGTAGCCTTCTTCGGCTCGGTCGGCGTCCGCTTTGGTGGCGTGCACGGTTCCGAACGGGTGTTGCGGCGGTGCATACACGGAAATGAGTTTGAGCGGTCGGCTGCCCGTATTGATAATATTGTGCCACGTGCAGGCAGGAATAAAGATGCCGCAACCCGATTTGATGCCCCGTTGATAGGTTAAAGCGTCCTCTTCCTTGCCCATTTTCGCCATACCCACGCCGTCCGCCACGATCAATAATTGGTCAACGTCGTGATGCATCTCCAACCCGATGGCGCCGCCGACGGGAATTTGCATGAGCGTCGTCTGCAACCGTTCGCCCGTCCATATGGCGAGACGGAAATTGTTGTTGAGATAGGCAAGCTTTTCCAAATCCAGCACGATCGGTTCGCCGCCGTAATCTTTGAGTAAATTAGCGTTCTGATTTGATTGAAATAACATTTTCACCTCCGCTTCTATTCTATGCGGCAAAATCAAAATAAGTTCCTTTCGTTCCCTCCCCCCTCGGAGCGAGGATTGCTCCTTTCCCCCTTTGCGGCGCGATCCGCAAGCCCCCATACAGACTTTTTTATCCCTGCGCTTGACAAGCGAAAACAATGCCGCTATAATGATAGCTATGAAAAAACATAAGTTATTATTTGTTTTGTTCCTATCCATGTTGAAGATCGGGTTGTTTACCTTTGGCGGCGGATACGCCATGATCGCCCTGTTGGAAAACGAGTTCGTTGTCAGGCGCAAATGGATTGACCAAGCCGAATTTTTGAATATGGTCGCCGTAGCCGAATCCACGCCCGGGCCGATTGCCATCAACGCCGCCACTTATATCGGGTACAAAACGGCGGGCGTACTCGGTTCCGTTGCCGCTACGATTGCCGTTTGTATACCTTCCTTTACAATCATCTACCTCATCTCCCTCTTCTTCAATGCCTTTCTGGAGCTGAAAATCGTTGCCTACGCCTTCCGAGGCATTCAGGTCGGCGTGATTTTTATGATTCTGACCGCCGGCATCCGCATGGCAAAACAACTGCAAAAGAACCTGTTTAATTGTTTGATTGCTATCTGCACTTTTACCGCCATGGTGGTTCTGTCCCTGTTTGCGGTCGATTTTTCTTCCGTATTCTATATTCTGATTGCGGGCGTAATCGGGCTATCCGCCTATCTCGTGCGGCGACTGCAAACGAAAGCGGCGGCAAAAAAGCAACCGCCTGCAAACGGCGTGAGAAAAAGCAAGATACCGGATAACGCGGCAAAAAGCGGCGAAACGCCTGCAAGCGAAGCGCCCGAAAGAGAAACGCCCGAAAGAGAAACGTCCAAAAACGGAGCAACCGAAAACGGAGCGGACGAAAAAGAAGCACCCGAAAACGGGGCGGACGAAGGGAGGAAGCGGTTATGATTTTTCTTACGCTGTTTTTGACGTTTTTGGAGATCGGCGTATGTTCGTTCGGCGGCGGTTACGGCATGATTTCCCTCGTGCGGGAAACCGTCGTTGCCAAGGGATGGCTGACGGAAGCGGAATTCCTCAATCTGGTGGCGGTAGCGGAATCCACGCCCGGCCCCATCGCCGTCAACGTTGCCACCTTCGTCGGCTCGAATTGCGGCGGCTTTTTGGGTGCGCTGTGCGCCACGATCGGCGTGGTACTGCCCTCTTTTATCATCATTTTACTCATTGCCGCCCTGCTGCAAAATATTTTAAAGTACGCAGGCGTACAAGCCGCCCTGAACGGCATCCGCCCTGCCGTGGTCGGACTCATCCTCGCCACGGCCTGCACCATGATGCTTTCCTCTCTTCTGAATATAGGGAACTTCCACTCTTCCGTTGCCGCCGATTGGAAGGCTTTGAGCATCCTGACGCTGTTGATTATAGTTAAGCTCTTATTTGATAAAGTATTCAAAAGGAAGCTTCCGCCTATCGCACTGCTCCTGATTTCCGCCGTCCTCGGCGTTCTGTTTTACGCATGGTAACAAGACGGACAGAAGCCGTATATTGCGGAAAAGCCGCAGATTTTCCCAAGGAAAATCTGCGGCTACCTTTTTATTCTATTATTCTATAA
>CAMAGA010000099.1 GCA_945833955.1 uncultured Clostridia bacterium | reverse complement strand
CGCCCGACTGCTGCTTGCACGCTTCGTACAGCGGTTCGTAAACGAGCATTGCGCCCGTCAGGTTGTAGCATACGTAGAATTCCTCGCAGGGAGCTTCGATGATGAAGTCGATGGTATAATCGTCCTTGACTTCAAAACCTACGTCGTCCCACGTGGCGTCCGGCTGGGTATAGTAGAAGCAATATTCCACCCACGCGCCGGGGTTGTTATCGCCTGCCTGTACGGAGATATAACGGAACCAGTCGAGGTATTCCTCTTTCATGTAGTAATAATCGGCGTTGTCTTCGCAAGGCTCGCCGCCGAGGAGCATCTGATAGTAGTCGTGTTTAACCGTCTTGCCGTCCTCTTCGTATTCGAGGAAGTACTTCTTGGTATTCGTGCTTTCATAATATTCGCGGCAGGAATTGTCGTTCCAGAAGTATACTTTCTGATTCAGGGAATAGTAGATGGGTTCGTCGTTGGGCGTCATCATATGTCCCGTTTCTTCGTCTACGTGGTACATATTTTCCATATTTTTACCGACGATGGGCGCATAGTAGAAGCGAGCGCTGTACAGGTAATCGCGTGCGCTGACCAAAGAGAGGTCGCCGCCGTACCAGCTGTCCGCACGGCGGTTGAGCATGAGCGGGTTGAGCTGTTCCTTCAAGGAATATTCGTAGTCGTGCGCGTCGATGGGTTCGCCGTTTTCCCAGCAGGCGTCTTCGTTGAGGGTGATACGCCAAGCTTTCTGCGTTTCGCCTTCTTCGATGCCGTACTGACCGTAATATTCGCTCGTTACGTCTTCGGGCATGGCGGAAGCCATTTCGGGTACGATCTTATAACCGTTGCCTTCTTCGTTTAAAGCGAAGTCGTAAAGCGGGCTGTTGATATAGGACAGGATGTAGCTGTCGGTATCTGTTTCCCAGGTGTGGGGATTCCAGCCCTCGGGGGAACCGGAAACGTAGTCGTTGTAAGTATAGGTTGCGTCCTTAGGGGGAGTATCGCCGCCGGATGAGGACGAGGAAGAGGAGCCGGACGAAGAGTCGGGGCCTTCGCCGCACGCCGCTACGCTTACAAGCATGGTCGAACAAAGTATGAAGCTTAAAGCCGTTTTAAAAAACTTTTTCAACTTCTTATACCTCCTTGTAAAAATGGATTCGATATTTACGGGCGAAAAATCGAAAGATTTCGCCTTTTATGGAAAATATTATATAACAACCCTTGCATAATAGTCAAACTTTTTTATACATATTTTTCCGAAAAATTGTGTCAATATTGTGTTTTTTCGTTTCACATAACCCATAATACGAAAATTTATGCATTTTGGCTCCTTTTCCGAGTACAATTATTCATCGTTTATGCAAATTTGCGCTTGTTTGCCTTTTCACAAAAGCGCAATTCGCCTTGCCCGTTTGCCCGCCCCCGCTCGCACGGGAGCGCAAAAAAACACCCGCCTGCATTTTTTACAGACGGGCGATATAGGTAGATTTATCCGAAAAGAGCGGAAATTACGGTCAGATTGCCCACGTGCCGTTTCGGAAGACGACGATCTCTTCCCCGTCTACGGTGGTGGCGGTTACCGAGGTATCCTCCGCACCGATCATGAAATCCACGTGCACGGAAGACGAATTGACGCCGAGCGCGTGCATTTCTTCCCGGGAAAGCTCCGCAAAGCCGCGGATCGTATCCGTGTAGCCTCTGCCGAGCGCAACGTGGCAGCAGGCGTTTTCATCGTACAGCGTATTGAAGAAGACGAGCCCCGTCCGATTGACGGGAGAGTCGAACGGCACGAGCGCGCACTCGCCGAGCATGGCGCTGCCCTCGTCCGTGCGGATGAGCCCGTCCAGCACTTCCTTGCCCTTCTTGGCGCCCCACTCTACGGCTTTACCGCCCGCAAAGCGGATGAAGAAATCTTCCACAAGGCTCCCGTTATAGGAGAGCGGCTTCGTGGCGTACACGATGCCTTCCGCCACGCCTGCCTTGGGGGTAGTGAAGACTTCCTCCGTGGGAATATTCGGGTTGTAGAAGACGCCGTCCAAAGTTGTACAGCCGCCGCCTTGGAAAGACCCTCTGTCCGGAATGAGCCCGACCGTGAGATCGGTTCCGTTGGAAGAGGTATAGCGCATGGAAACGAAGTTGTAGCGATTGAGCTTTTCGCACTTTTCCAAAAGCACGGCGTCGTGCTGCTTCCAGTTTTCAACGGACTTACCCGTCTCCACACGGGCGCACTTTAAAATGGCGTCCCAGAGCAGGGAAACGGCGTCGCCCAGCGCAAGGGCGGGGAATACCTTCTTTGCCCAGCCTTCCGTAGGCACTACGCACACGCACCACTGATAGCGGTTATCCCGAGCCTCCGTAATCGGGGCAAGCACGCCGTATCTTGCCTTGATCACACGGCTCTGCTTGCCTTCGTCTATGCCCTTCAGCCCGTCGGGGTCGCCGCCCTTGACGGAAATAATGACGGGCGGATTTTCCGTGCGGTAGCGTTCCCGTTCCAGCTCCCACGCCTTCACCGTGGAAAGGCTTTCTTCCGAGCGGTATTCGTAGGCGAGCTTCGTCAGCGGCAAAAAGCTCCATTCCGCTTCCACTTCCGCCGCACCGAGCTTGTAGCATTCTTCCGCCAGCATTTCCACGAATTCGGGGCAGGAAACGTCGCAACGGATGATGACCGACTGCCCCTTTTGCACGTTGACGCCCGAAACCGCAATGAGGTGTGCGTATTCTCTTAACGTAGACTTCTTCATTCTCCGATCTCCTTCAAAAGTTCTTTCATGCCGTAGTCGCACGCCTTTTGTACGCTGCCCTCCGCAAACGGAACGGAAAGGTTGGCAATCTTTAATAAGCTGAGGTAATTGGTGGAACCGCCTGCCTTGCAGAGTGCAATGTAGTCCCGCATGGCGGCAGCTCTGTCCGCTTCAAACTTCTTTTTGAATTCCATTGCGCCCATGGTCGTGAGCGTGTAGTTGATATAGTAGAAAGGATAGAGGAAGATATGCAGTTTATGATACCAGAAGCCGCCCCGTGCGAAGAACTCGTCGTCCTCATAGGTGCGCCAGGGCATATACTTTTCTTCCAGTTTATGCCATTCATAGGTGCGCTCCCGGGGCGTCAGTTCGGGATGCTCGTATACGATATGCTGGAATTCGTCCACCGCCACGCCGAACGGCACGAAGGTAAACGCCTGCTGCAAGTGCTGGATTCTGTATTTTTGCGCGTCCTCCCCGAAGAAGAGTTCCGCATACGGATAGGCGAACTGCTCCATGGACATGGAGTGGATTTCCGCAATATCCGTTGCGCAGCTTGCCTGCGACAGGAGCGGCTGCGTTCTTTCGGCAAGGTAGCCGGCGAGTGCGTGCCCGAATTCGTGCGTCAGCACTTCCACGTCGAACGTGGTATGGTTGAAGCAGGAGAATACGAACGGCGCCTTGTAATCGGGCAAGGAAGTCATGTAGCCCGTGTTCGCCTTGTTCGGCTTGTTGTCAAGGTCGAAGAGTTCGTGGTCGATCATGAAGTGAATGAATTCGGCGGTTTCGGGAGAGAGGTCCTCGTACATCTTCTTCGCCTGCGCCACGAGGAAGTCTCTGTCCCCCTTGGGTACGGCGTTGCCGTCGGGGAACACGAACTTTTCATCGTACGCCATGACCTTGTCTACGCCGATGCGCTTCGCCTGTGCGAGGTAGATCTTTTCGCAGAAGGGCACGAGCACCTCTTTGACCTGCGCTCTGAATGCGGCGACCTCTTCGGGCCCGTAGTCCGATCTGCCCTGTTGCAGGTAGCCGAGCGGCACGAAGTTTGCAAAGCCGAGGTTTTTGCCCATCTGATTGCGGAGGCGGATGAGCTCATCAAAGATTCTTTCCATCTTTTCTTCGTTGTCACGGTAGAAGTCGGAGTACGCCTTGTACGCCTGCTTTCTCGTTTCCCGATCGGGATCGGTGAAGAGTTTCTGAATGCCGTACAGGTTGTATTCTTCGCCTCGGAAAGGGATTTTGGCGGAAGCGCAGAGGCTCTCGTATTCGTCGGTCAGTTCCGCTTCCCGTTGCATGAGCGGGATATTTTCCGGCGTGAAGGACTTTAAGGAACGGCGGGTGCCTTCCAGATATTCCGCACCGAATTCCCGTTCGATGTCCTCGGCGAAGGGGCTTTCCACCAGCGCAACGCCGATTTCGTTGAGTACCGCCATCAGCTTGGGGAATTCCTGATTGACGTACTTGTTTTCCCGATCGTAGAATGCGTCGGAAACGTCGATCGTATGGCGGATGGAAGCAATGGTCGCCTGCGTCAGAAGATGCCCTTCCTCCGCTTCCATTTCCTCGATGCAAGCCTTTACGGTGGCAAAATCCGTAGCCGTGCGCACTTTTTGTAAAATTTCCTTGCCCTTTGCCGCCATGCCGTCAAAGTCGGGCCTCACGTATTCCAGTTCGGAAAATTTGAAATTCTCATTCATTGTTACTCTCTCCTTTTTGCGCTTTTCTCTTACGATACGTACCAAATGCACGAAACCGTGCATCCGCCAAAATAACGGACGCCCGAGCGCTTGCCCCGCCCTGCGCCGCCTCTTTTTCGTATCCGGGAAAATAAACGAATTTTTATTCATTATATCAGTTATTTTCACAAAAAGCAAGCTATTTTCAACCGAAAAACCCCGTTTCGGGAATTTCCCCACGGTTTACGGCGTGTTTTGGAAAGGCGCAAAGAACGGTTCAGCCCGAAAACGAACCTGCGCAAAGAAACGGTTCAACCCGAAAAGAACCTGCGCAAAGAACGGTTCAGCCCGAAAAGAACCTGCGCAACAAAAAACCGACGAAAAAGGAAACAAAGGCGCCGAGGATGCTTAAAAAGAGCTTTTTATCCCATTCCCGACGGTCCCGCTTGCGGGTGCGCTCGTACGCCCTGCCTGCATCCGTCAGGGAAAGCACGTACACTTTATCCCGCCCGGACGGGCGGATGACGCGGATATAGCCGTCCTGCGCAAGCTCGTCCAGCACCCGATTGAGCTCCCGACCGTCCGTATTGGCGCGCAGGCGGCTCAATATGTCCAGTTCGGAAACGAGCACGCTTTCCCGCTCCCCCACGAGCGGCAAAATCGCGCGCATGAGCTCCGAGCGGCGAAGATTAGCCACGAAAAGCCCACCCGAGACAAATCGCCGCCAAAAAGAGAATATTTGCCGAAAATGCGCCGAGGAAGGAAGCGAAAAACAGCCGCCTGCGCTTATTTTGTTCCGTTCGCTGCCGCTCCCGTTCCTTGCCGACGTACTCCCGCCCTTCCGGCGGAATGCGCAGGCAGTGGGAACCCCGATCGGAATATTTCAGCTCGATCACGCCCTCCTTGGCAAGTCCGAGCAACAGGGCGTGCAGATCCTCCGCCTGCGTATCGAGGGGGGAAAAGGCTTCCTTTAAGTCGGAATCTTCCAATACGTAGAAATCCCCGTCTGCGCATACGGTCTCTAAATATTGCAATAAAATCAAAGAACGGCCGTTCAACATAATCAATCCGAGTATGCGCATCCGGCAAAGATTCTATACGATTCGGTTCGGCTTTTACAAAAAAACGAACCCGAATAGTATATCGGGTTCGTTTTCGGATAGCGGGAACGCTATGTTTTATAAACGGCATTTTGAATCCGCAGGAAAACCGCTTTTGCAATAGGGAAAAGCATTTTTGCGGCGTTCGGGGTTTTGCGCAGTGCGCTTCCGTTCCGCTTTTTTGCGGCGTTCGGGGTTTTGCGCAGTGCGCTTCCGTTCCGCTCTTTTGCGGCGTTCGGGGTTTTGCGCAGTGCGCTTCCGTTCCGCTTTTTTACGGCGTTCGGGGTTTTGCGCAGTGCGCTTCCGTTCCGCTTTTTTACGGCGTTCGGGGTTTTGCCCGTTTTTGCAAATTTTGCCCGTTTTGTCCGTTTTGTCCGTTTTGCAAGTTTCCGTTATACGGTGTCGAAGGTGCTTGCGGGAACGTAGAAGTATGCCTGCGTGAAGGTGACTTCGATCTGCAAGCGTTCCGAATTGCGGGAAACGGTGAACACGACTCTGTCCCCCTCCCGAACGGCAAGCAGCGCTTCGTTGACCTGCCAAAGCTGCG
>CAMAGA010000098.1 GCA_945833955.1 uncultured Clostridia bacterium | reverse complement strand
GCGGGGGGGGGGGGGTGCGCGGGGGGGGGGGAGGGGGCGCGCGGGGGGGGGGGGGCGCGGCGGGGGGGGGGGATGTTGCCGCCTGTAAACAAACGCATTGCCGCTTGGGAAGAATCGACTGCGGAATTTGTCATTTCTTCGGAAAAGTGTGAGAATTGTATTGCAAAATGCCAAAATAAATGGTATAATAAGCGTGTTGTAAAATCCGACCAAACGGAGGGAAAGGTATGCAGACCGATACGCAGGCGGAACTTCGCAGGCAAAAACGCAAGCAGCGGGACGCATTTTTTCGGGAGAGTCCTGCCGAATTTGCCGCTCGCTGCCAAAAGGCGAGGCAAAACCTCTTTTCCCTACCCTGCCTGGCGGAAGCGGAAACCGTGTTCGTTTATAAAAGCTTTGCTTCGGAACTTGCCACGGACGGGGTGATCGAGCGTCTCCTTGCCACGGGTAAGCGAGTGTTGCTCCCCCGCACTGCGGGGGAAACGATGGTTGCCGTGGAATATCGGGGCGGACCGCTCTTAAAAAACCAATGGGGCATCCCCGAGCCGGGCGGACCCGATTACGGGGGCAAAATCGACGTGTGCATTCTGCCGCTCGTCGCCTGCGATCGCTTCGGGGCAAGGATTGGGTACGGCAAGGGATTTTACGACCGCTATCTCGCCACGCATCAAATCGGGCGCAAGGTGGCTTATTGCTTTGATTTTCAGATTTGTAACGGCGTTATTTTGCAAAAGGAGACGGACGTTTCGGCGGATACCGTGGTTACGGATGAAAAAATAATTATAATCAGGTAAAGATAATGGGAAAGAAGAACAAAAACACCGACTGGGACGCTTACGAAAAGGCGCGTATTGCGGAAGAACAGGCAAACCAAGCGCAGAATCACCCGATGCAGGAAGTGAAAACTTCCCCGATCAAGCGAGCCTTTCTGACGCTCGGGGAATGCTACCGCTGCGCCGTCACGTCCTTTCTGATGTACCTCATGATCGGTACGGTCATTCTCGCACTGGAAGCGTTTACCACTACGGAGGACTTGACGGACTCCACCAAACTCGTCGTGGATTGGACGGGGCGCATCATCGGGTACGTCGTCTGCATAGCGATTGCGATATTTTTGAATTGGTATCTGGCGCAAAAGGCGGGCGTCAAGCACTACCGGATGTTGCTTACGGGCAATATCCGCCGCTTAAACGGCATCACCGCCGCCAGCAAGGAATACAAGCCCTATGCGGAATACAGCGCCTATAAGGGTTCGCTCATCGGGCTTTGCATCGCTTCCCCTATGATTTTATTGGCGCTCGTCGGTATGTTGCCCGGCTGTTATACGGTATGCGGCACGGCGCTCACCTTTATTGCGCCGTGGGCGTTTACGCCGGCAAGCTGGATTATCGCGGAAACCACCGCTTTGCGTATGCTCGTCTGCATCCTGTTCGGGCTCATCCCCGTCGTTACCTCGCAGGCGGCGTATATCGTCGGCAAGGGAATCGCCGTTCGGGACAAGCAGAAGCGGGATCGCATTTCCGAAGCGGGCAGAGGGCATAAAAAGTAAGGGTAAGTTATGCGTATTATCGGCGGAACGTATCGGGGCAGAGTGCTTGCGGAATTTGCAGGCAACGATATTCGCCCCACGGCGGACAGAGTCAAGGAATCGCTTTTCGGCATACTCACGCCCCGTTTGTACGACGCAAACGTGCTGGACGTGTTTTGCGGCAGCGGCAATCTGGGCATAGAGGCGCTTTCCCGCATGGCAAAGTATTGCCACTTCAACGACGTATCCAACGCTTCCCTGTCCGTTCTCAAAAAGAATCTGGAAAAGTTGAAAGTTGAACCGCAAAAGGTGAAGATCACGCATCTGGACTATTTGCAGGCGTTGAACGCCACGACGGAAAAGTTCGATATTATCTTTCTCGATCCGCCCTATCGCTTCGATTACGGCGTTCCTGCGTTGCAGGTGATCGCAAAAAGGCGGCTACTTACGGAGGGCGGCGTTGCCGTTTACGAGCGGGACCGCTCCTTTACGGAGAAAGTCGCAGGGCTTTGCAAGACGGATGAAAGAAAGTACGGCTTGACGTATCTTTCCTTTTTCCGTTATGCGGAAGAGGCGGAAGCGGAGGAAGAAGCATGAAAAAGTGCGTGTTTGCAGGGTCGTTCGATCCGTTTACTTTGGGTCACGCGGATATCGTGGAACGGTGTCTCGCCCTGTTTGACGAGGTGGTCGTCGCCGTGCTGTGCAATCGGCAAAAGCGCACGATGTTCACGGAAGAAGAGCGGATGCAGATGCTTGAAGCCGTCTATCGGGACGTGCCGAGGGTGCGCGTCGTGCTGTACGACGGGTTGCTCGTGGATTTGCTTAGGGAGGAAAACACGAATATTTACGTTCGGGGCGTGCGGGATTCCATAGACTGCACGTACGAAACGGAGATTTTGCGCATGAACGAACACCTCCTGCCGCAGATTATTACGGTATTTATCCCTTCCCCGTCGCATCTTTTGTTTATGAGCTCCACATTCGTGCGCAACGCCATACTCTTTCATAAACCGGTGGAAGAATACGTGCCGAAAAGGATGCAGTCGCTCCTTGCCCGATTCATCGAAGACAGAAAATAAATTTTTATCATTCACATAAAGAGGAAAGTTATGTTTCATAGAGAAATCAAAATACCCGATCCGGAGCAGATTCAGGCAGAGTTGCCCGTTTCGGAAAGTATTCGGAAAATCAAAGCGGAACGGGATGAACTCGTCCGCTCCGTCATTGACGGCAGAACGAATCAGATGCTGCTTATCGTGGGGCCCTGCTCCGCACACGAGCCTGCGCCCGTCCTCGACTATATCGAACGCATGGGCAGACTGAACGAAAGGGTCAAGGATAAGCTCGTCATCGTTCCCCGCATCTATACCAACAAGCCCCGTACCAAGGGCGTCGGCTACAAAGGAATGTTCTCCCAGCCCGATCCCAACCAGAAGGAAAATATCTATAAGGGCATCGTCACCATCCGTAAGCTCTTTCTGGACGCCATCGAGGCGAGCGGTCTGACGCCTGCGGACGAAATGCTGTACCCCGATAACTTAAACTACGTGGAAGACCTGTTGACGTATATTGCCGTCGGTGCGCGTTCGAGCGAAAACCAGGAACATCGCCTCGTTGCCAGCGGCATAGACGTACCCGTGGGCATCAAGAATCCGATGAGCGGTTCTATTCCTGTCATGATCAACTCCGTCTTTGCGGCGCAGAGTCGGCAGATCTTCAAGTTTCAGGGCTATCAGGTGCAGACGAGCGGCAACCCTTACGCACACTCCATTTTAAGGGGCGCGGTGGACCGTTACGGCAACGATATACCCAATTTCCACTACGAATTCGTGATGCAGACGCTGGAAGAATACGAAAAGGCGCATTTGCGCAACCCCGCCGTCATCATCGACACGAACCACTCCAACTCCGCCAAGCAGTTCAAACAGCAGATCCGCATCGTGGAAGAAGTGATGCAGAACCGCATCTATTCTTCGGACTTCAAAAAGATAGTAAAAGGCTTTATGATTGAAAGCTTTATAGAGGAGGGCTGCCAGAAGGAAGACCTCGTTTACGGCAAGTCCATTACCGACCCCTGCCTCGGCTGGGAAGATACGGAACGCCTCATTTTAGACATAGCGGAAAAGGTGTAAGCCATGGTAGGCTATTTAGGGCCGCAAGGCAGTTACAGTTATCTTGCCGCCAAAGAGCTTTGCCCCGAGAGCGAACTTTGCGAGTATGCGAATTTTTCTCTGCTCGTCCGCGCGCTGGAACGGGGGGAATGCGACAAAATCGTGCTCCCCATCGAAAACACGCTCAACGGCGGCGTTTTGCAAAATCTCGATCTCCTCTACGAGACGGAATCCCTCTATGCGTACAGGGAATGTATTATGCGCATCGAGCATCGGTTGATTGTTCGGGAAGGCGGCGATTTTACGCATATCGACAGAGTCTTTTCCCATCGGCAGGCAATCGAGCAATGTTCCCGCTATCTTACGGAACACTTCCCTGCAAGCGAAAGGGTGTTTACGGACAGCACCGCAGGCGGCGTGGACCGCTTGGAAAAGCCGACGGACGCAGGCATCGTCGGGGCGCATTTTCAGCGGGACGGCTTCCGCCTTTCCGATTTTTCCGTTTCCGACGAGCCGAATAACTTTACGCACTTTTTGCTCGTAGGCAAGGAGAAGGTGCGTAAGCCTACAAAGCACGTCTTTTTTGCCGCCGCCATGCAACACGAGCCGGGGTCGCTTGTCAAACTCCTCTCCATTCTGCACGTGTACGGCAAGAATATGACCCGCATCGAGTCGAGGCCGAATAAAGTCAGCCCGGGCGAATACGTCTTCTTTATCGAAGCGGAAGCGGATATCTGCGACCGCCGTACCTGCGCCATGCTCGACCTCATCGAGGAAACTTCCCTCCACTATAAGCTTCTGGGCGCCTATTAAAGCGGAGCGGACTTGTCGCTTCCCGTCGGTTTTCGGTCGCATTTTCCCCGTAAATTCTGACCGCCGCAAAGGTTTTTGCAAGAATAATTCGGGTGTTTCTGACCGCAGCAAAAGTTTTTTGCAAGGTTTGACGGAAAAATCCGATTACAGTATAAGCTATGAAAAGCAAATTGCAAGCAAAATACCGCAAAAGCTCGACTTTTGCGGTATTTTCGTGTATCGAAAAAAAAGAATCTTTTAACGGGGGATGCGAGAGTACGTCAAAAAGCGGATGGTGTAGCCGTTGGTCAATATCGGCTCGCCCGTATGGGTGAGGGCAAAATCCGCGTCCTCGTCCAAATTGGGGAAAAAGGTATCCGCCCCGCCGATTGCCTCTACTTTGGTTACGAGCACTTCCGAGCAGTAGGGTAAGAGCTGCCGATAGACGGACGCTCCGCCGATGACGTAAACGCTTTCGGGGTCGTAGGCGCAAAGCTTTTCCAACAGTTCGGGGATAGAGCGCACGATAATGCAATCGTCCCGTTGCATTGCGGGGGAAAGGACGATATTCGTCCGATCCTTTAAGGGCATACCTTTGGGGAAGGAGCGCAGGGTGTTTTCCCCCATGACGACTACGTTGCCCGTCGTCGTTTTGCGAAAGAACTGCATATCCGCCGGGATGTGGAACATCAGCTTGTTTTCCCTGCCGATTCCCCATTGCAAATCCGTGTGTACGATGGCTTTCATAAAAAATTCTCCTTAAATGGCAACGGGGATCTTACCGCTCAGTTTACTGCACTTGTAGTCCACAAGCTGAAAGCTGTCCGTCGTGAAGGCGTAAAAATCCGTAACCGTGGGGTCTACGATGAGCTTGGGGGCGGCGTATTGGGGATTGGTGAGCATTTCCTGTACGAGCGGAACGTGCCTGTCGTAAATATGCGCGTCGGCGATCACGTGCACCAGCTCGCCTGCTTTCAGCCCCGAGACCTGCGCAAACATGATGAGCAGTACGGCGTACTGTACCACGTTCCAGTTGTTGGCGGTGAGCATATCGTTGGAACGCTGGTTTAAAATGCCGTTCAACGTATCGCCCGTCACGTTAAAGGTCATGGAATAGGCGCAAGGGTACAGGTGCATTTCGGAAAGGTCCGCAAAGTTATAGATGTTCGTCATGATCCGTCGGCTGGAGGGGTTGTGTTTCAGATCGTACAGCACGCGGTCTACCTGGTCAAAGTCGCCTTCCTTGTAGTGGTGCTTTTGCGCCAGCTGATAGCCGTAAGCCTTGCCGATGGAGCCGCTTTCGTCCGCCCAGCTGTCCCAGATGTGACTGCCCAAGTCGTGCACGTTGTTGCTCTTTTTCTGCCAGATCCACAAAATTTCGTCTATGCAGGATTTGAACGCCGTTTTGCGCAGGGTGAGAATGGGGAATTCCTCCTGCAGGTTATAGCGGTTGACGATGCCGAATTTTTTGACGGTATGCGCAGGCGTTCCGTCTTCCCATACGGGGCGCACGGGCAGGTCCGTATCCCACGTGCCGTTTTGCAAAATGTCGTGCATATTTTCAATAAAAATCTGATCTGCTTTACTCATAGTCCGGTCTCCTTTTTTTCTATTATAAAATGCGTTTTTTCTATTATAAAATAAACGGTCGGGAATGTCAATCAAAG
>CAMAGA010000097.1 GCA_945833955.1 uncultured Clostridia bacterium | reverse complement strand
AACAATAAGATTTTTCGGAAAAAGAGCGTGGACAGGATGTCTTCGCCGGAACAGCTGAACGATTATATCAAAGTGACCAATCCCGGTATCTGGATGGTGCTGGCGGCAATCGTCATACTCCTCGTCGGGGTGTGCGTATGGGGGATGTTCGGGAAGCTGGAAACAAAGCTCAGTGTGGTTGCCGTCTGTGAAAACGGGCAGACGGTCTGCTACGTGAAGGAAGCGGATATTTCTTCCGTAAAGACGGATATGCGCGTTTACATAGGCAAGGAGACGTATACCGTGCTTTCGATTGCGGCGGAGCCCATCCCCGTAGACGAAAGTTTCAGCGAATACGCCCTGCACGTAGGCAACCTGCAACCGGAAGAATGGGTGTACGAAGTGCGCATCGGCGGCGAGCTGGCGGACGGAACCTATAAGGCGCAGATCGTAACGGACAGCGTGTCGCCGCTGTACTTCGTGTTTAACTGATTCACCGAGGCGGAATATGAAAGCGAGAGAGAAAACAAAAATCAAGAGCCCTTGCATTAAGGGCGTTGCCAAAGTGCCCGTAATCATGCAGATGGAGGCGTTGGAATGCGGTGCGGCTTCGCTGGCGATGGTCTGCGCCTATTACGATAAATGGATCCCCTTGGAGCAGCTGCGGGTGGACTGCGGCGTATCGAGGGACGGCGCCAATGCAAAAAATCTGTTGGTTGCCGCAAGAAGCTACGGCTTTACGGCAAAGGGTTACCGATACGAACCGGAAGATCTGAAAAAGTACGGCAAATTCCCGTGCATCATTCACTGGAACTTCAATCACTTCGTCGTTCTGAACGGATTCAGGGGCAATAAAGCCGTACTCAACGACCCTGCAAAAGGCACTTATTCCGTTTCCATGGAAACCTTCGACAAGTCCTTTACGGGGATCTGCCTTATGTTCGAGCCGAAGGAGGACTTCGTGCCTTCCGGCAAGCGGCGGAGCGTGCTGGCATTTGCGGCAAGCCGCTTGAAGGGCGCAAAGACGGCGGTAGCGTTCGTGGTGTTCACCACGCTGATCAGCGCACTCATCGGCATCATCACGCCTGCCTTTTCCCGTATCTTTATGGATAGGTTGCTCACCAAGGAGAGCCCGGAGTGGTTCTATCCTTTTCTGATCGCACTGGTCGGAATGTCCGTTCTGCAACTGGTCATTTCCGCATTGGAAGTCTATTACAGTAACCGCATCAACGGAAAGCTCGCTACGGTGGGCAGCTCCACCTTTCTCTGGAAGGTGCTGCATCTGCCCATGGACTTCTTTTCCCAACGGCTTGCAGGCGATATTCAGGGCAGACAGAGTTCCAATGCGAGCATTGCCAACAGCGTCGTCAATACCTTTGCGCCCCTTGCGCTGAATGCGATCATGATGGTGTTTTATCTGGTCGTCATGATCCGTTACAGCTGGATTTTGACGCTCGTGGGGTTATCCGCCATGTTCGTCAATACGTGGATGAGCCGCATTATCTCCAAAAAGCGCATCAACGTAACCCGTGTGCAGATGCGGGACGCAGGGAAGTTAGCCGGGGCTACGGTTGCCGGCGTGGAAATGATTGAGACGATTAAGGCGAGCGGTGCGGAAAACGGATTTTTCCAGAGATGGGCAGGCTATCAGGCAAGCGTCAATGCGCAAAAAGTCAAATATGCCAAGCTCAATCAATATCTGGGCATTATCCCCTCGGCGGTCTCCACATTGACGGGGGCAGTCATTCTGATGCTCGGCGTATGGTTCGCCATGGAAGGCTCGTTTACCGTGGGTATGATCATGGCGTTTCAGGGCGTGCTTTCCTCCTTCAGCGCCCCTGCAATGACGCTCGTTTCCGCCGGGCAGACCTTGCAGGAAATGCGCACGCAGATGGAGCGCGTGGAAGACGTCATGCTGTATCGGGAGGACGAATGCTACGCTACCGCCGTTGCGGAGGAAAACCTGCAAAAACTGAAAGGTGCAATCGAATTGAAAAACGTAACGTTCGGCTATTCCCGACTGTCCGCTCCGATCATCAAGGACTTCAGCCTCAGCGTAAAGCCGGGCGGCAGAGTGGCGCTCGTGGGGGCTTCGGGTTGCGGTAAATCCACCATCTCCAAGCTCATTTCCGGGCTGTATCAGCCGTGGAGCGGGGAAATTCTATACGACGGAAAGCAGCTTTCGGAAATAGACAGAAGCGTGTTCACGGGTTCGCTTGCCGTAGTCGATCAGGACATCACGCTGTTTGAAGGCACGATCTCGGAAAATATCCGTATGTGGGATAATTCCATTGAGGACTTTGAAGTGATCATGGCGGCTCGGGACGCCCAGATGCACACGGAAATCATGCGCAGGGACGGCGGCTATCATTACAGGATTGCGGAAGGCGGCAAAGATTTTTCCGGCGGGCAACGGCAACGGCTGGAAATCGCCCGGGTGCTGGCGCAGGACCCCACGATCATCATTTTAGACGAAGCCACGAGCGCACTGGACGCCAAAACGGAATACGACGTAGTCAACGCCATTCGGGACAGGGGCATTACCTGCATCGTGGTGGCGCACAGGCTTTCCACCATTCGGGATTGCGATGAAATCATCGTTTTGCACCACGGCGTGGCAGTAGAGCGGGGTACGCATGAAGAACTGTACGCCAAGGGCGGCTACTACACGCAGCTCGTATCCAACGATTAAAGGAGTTTTCTATGGGTTGGTTTGATGAACAAATAAAGATGCGTCGGCAAAGCGATAACGAGGCGCTGGACGATTCGCTGAAAGAGGTCTCCGCCGTCATAGAAGGCAAAAAATACTTTTCTTTCAGCGACGATCGGGAAAAGGTCAAGTGCGTTTTAGACGAGATTTTAGCCTTCTATCATCTGCAATCGCAGGAGATTCCCTCGGAAATAGTGAATTTAGAAGATCAGATAGAATATCTTTGCCGCCCCCGAGGCGTCATGTACCGTTCGGTTCAATTGGATAAAGGCTGGTATAAAAACGCTTCCGGCGCCATGCTCGGCAGGTTAAAGACGGGCGAATCGGTTGCGCTGCTGCCGGATAAATTCGGCGCATACGGCTTCTTCGATCCGACGGCGCAAAAACGGGTAAAACTCAACGGCAAAACGCAGGCGCTGTTGGAAGAGGACGCTTACTGCTTTTATAAGCCCTTTCCGCTCCGCAAAATCGGCGTAAAGGACCTCATAAAATATATCGTCGGTACGGTTTCGCCCTCTACGGTCGTCTATATCGTGCTGATCACGCTCATTGCCACGCTTGTGGGTATGCTTACGCCCAAAATCACGAAGATTATCTTTTCCGACGTTCTGGAAAGCGAGAGCGTAAAGATGCTCCTGTCCATCGGCGTGCTGTACGTCTGCGTCAGCTTCAGTATGCTGCTTATCGGCAGTATCAAGTCGCTTCTGATGAATAAGATCAATATTCAGATGGATATATCCGTGCAGGCGGCGACCATGGCAAGAATCCTCTCCCTGCCTGCCGACTTTTTCAAGGATTACAGCTCGGGGGAGATTACGTCCAAGGCGCAGTATATCAATTCTCTCTGTTCTACCTTGGTACAGACCTTTCTTTCCACGGGGCTCACTTCCGTCTTTTCGCTTGCATACATAACGCAGATTTTCGTATACGCCAAGGATCTGGTCGTGCCTGCCCTGTGCATCACGTTGGCAACGCTCGTCTTTTCGCTGGTTACTTCCTTCGTGCAGATGAAAATCAGCAAAAGGCAGATGGAGCTTTCCGCCAAAATGAACGGCATGACGTATCAGATTATCACGGGCGTGCAGAAGATCAAGCTTTCCGGCAGTGAAAAACGCATCTTTTCCCGCTGGATGCGGCATTACACAGAAGAGGCAAAGCTTGCCTACCATCCGCCCAAGTTCCTGCTGTTCAACAGTGTGATCTCCACGGCGATTTCCCTTGTCGGAACAATCGTCATGTACTATTTTGCCGTGCAGAGCGGCGTATCGGTTGCGGATTACACCGCCTTTCAGGCGGCGTACGGTATGCTTTCGGGTGCGCTTATGAGCGTGGCGGGCATAGCGATCACGGCGGCGCGGATCAAGCCCGTAATCGAAATGGCAAAGCCCGTCATGGACGCCCAACCCGAAATTTCGGAAGGCAAGCAGATCGTTACGCAGGTATCCGGCGGTATAGATCTTTCCCACGTGAGCTTCCGTTATAGCGAAACTTCGCCGCTCGTCGTGGACGATCTGAGCCTGAAAATCAAGCCCGGGCAGTACGTTGCCATCGTGGGCAAAACGGGTTGCGGCAAATCTACGCTGTTACGGCTGTTGCTCGGATTTGAAAAACCGCAGAAAGGCGCAATCTACTACGACGGAAAGGACATCGCTTCGCTCGATTTAAAATCGCTCCGTAAAAAAATAGGCGTGGTAACGCAGAACGGCAAACTTTTTCAGGGCGATATCTATTCCAATATCATCATTTCCGCACCTCGCCTCAGCGTGGAAGAAGCATGGAAGGCGGCGGAACTGGCGGACATCGCCGACGACATCCGCGCCATGCCGATGGGAATGCACACCTTTATATCCGAGGGTTCGGGCGGTATTTCGGGCGGACAGAAACAGCGGCTGATGATCGCGCGCGCCGTTGCGCCCAATCCGAAAATTCTCATGTTCGACGAAGCGACCAGCGCACTCGACAACATCACGCAAAAAAAGGTTTCGCAGGCTCTGGACGGATTGAAATGTACCCGACTCGTCATAGCGCATCGCCTTTCCACCATCCGCCGGTGCGATCGGATCCTCGTATTGGACGGCGGCAAAATCGTGGAAGACGGCACGTATGAGCAACTGATTGCCGAAAAGGGGTACTTTTACGAACTTGTGCAACGGCAGAGACTGGAAGAACCCGAAAATTCCTGAAAAATTTTCCGCAATTTTACAGCAAAATCGGAAAATCGGGAGTATAAATCAGTGAAAACAAAAATAAAAAATCCAACCGACTGCAAATTAGTTCGGTTGCAATCAATATCGGAGGAATAAGATCATGAAACATTCTGAAAACTTTACGGAAAACGCAAAGAACACCCAATCGTTTGAAATGGCAGACGATGAATTGGACGTCATCACCGGCGGCAGCTATGCCGGAGTAACTCCCAACCCGACGACCATTCATACCGAGTTTAACGTCGGCGACAGAGTTATGTATAAGGCAAAGACTTCTGCCACCCGTCCGGTCATAGCAACGGGGAACGGTAATATCGTTTACAGTACGATTCAATCGATCGTTCCGCTGCGTGCCACCGGAAAAACGGTTAAGTACGTCATGGAAAACGGCGATATGGTAGCGGAAGACGAATTGACGAAGGTCGATTGACAAGCAAAGCAATGAAAGGCTCTGCCGATTCTAAGTAAGCGGAAAGAATTGACGGAAAAAAAAGGAGAAAAGCATTGTGAGGAGTGTTAAGAGTGCAAATTGCAAACTCTTGCATACGTTTGAATCCGCAAAGAATCGACAGAGCCGATCAGAATAACCGCCACTTCGTTGCATCGCATAAAGCGTTGTATACGGTGCGGAAGAAAACTCGGCAGTATTAAAAAAGAAAAATGGGGCGGGCGAAAATCCATTTCGTCTTCGTCCGTAACAATATCAAAATAAATATCGGAGGAATTCATTATGGATAACCAAGAAAAAAAGAACTACGAAATTACCGACGAAGAAGCCGCCGCAGTTGTGGCAGGGTTTGCCGTCGGAGATACCGTGTATTACCGTGAAACGAACGCCAAAGTCAAAATCATCGGTGCAAATCGTGCCCGAAAATCCGGGAATGTAGTAGTAATAGGCGTACCGCCTATGCTCTATTCGATCGAGTTTGAGGACGGTACAAGGATGGAGGTTTACGAGGGTGCGCTTTCGGAAAAAGATCAGACGTGTGAATTGTTCACCCCGTGCAGAATCGCCGGAAGTCGCCGTTGCAGTAATTGCGAACTGCAATACGAAGACGAATGCCCGAACAATCAATAAGGAGGGAATCATATGAACGTAACGAAGGAACTTTTAGAAAAGGCAAAACAGGCAAAGACGGCGGAAGAGCTGCTCGAAATGGCAAAAGCGGAAAACGTAGAGCTTACCGAAGAAGAGGCGACAAAGGCGT
>CAMAGA010000096.1 GCA_945833955.1 uncultured Clostridia bacterium | reverse complement strand
TCGTATGTCAAAGACAAAATCTTTTACCCGAAAGGGGTTATCGGACCGGAATCTATGAAAAAAAATAATGAATTGCCCGGCGTATCGTATTCGGAGGAGGAGATCTCCTTTCGGGTATGGGCACCTCGGGAGCAAAAAGTCATGCTGAATTTATACAGAGCGGGAGACAGCTGTACGCCCTACTTGGTAGAACCCATGTTAAAACAGGGCGAATATTTTATTCGCACCATGGCGGGCAGACCCGACGGCTTTTATTATACCTATACGGTAAACGACAGGGAAACCATCGACCCGTACGCAAAAGCGGGCGGGGCGAACGGCGAACGGGGCGAAGTGCTCGACTTTCGCAAAACCGACCCCGACGGCTGGGAAAACGACTCCTTTACGCCGCAGCCGCCCGTTATCTGGGAGTTGCACCTTCGGGATTTTTCCGCCGATCCCTACCTCGATATTCCCGACCACGGCAAATTTTCCGCCTTCCGAAACGGCGTAAAGACGAAAAACGGGTTCACCGCACTGCTCGATTACGTAAAGGAACTCGGCGTAACTTACGTACACTTTCTGCCGCTTGCCGACTTCGGCAGTATAGACGAGCTCAATCCCTTCAATTATAATTGGGGATACGACCCGCAAAATTACGGATTCCCCGAAGGCAGTTATTCCTCCGACCCGAGGCGCGGCGAAGTACGCATTCGGGAAATGAAGGAGATGATTTTAAAGCTCCACCAAAACGGAATCGGCGTCATTTTAGACGTGGTATTCAACCATACCTATAAGACGTACGAATACTCCTTGGAGCGCACCGCGCCAGGCGCCTACTACCGCATGGAGAACGGCAAGTTTTTAGACGGAAGCGGATGCGGAAACGAACTTGCCACGGAAAACCCGCCCGTGCGTAAATTCATCATCCATAATCTCCTATGGTGGTTGCAAGAGTATCACGTAGACGGATTCCGCTTCGATCTGATGGGGCTCATCGACGTAGAGACGATGAACGAAATCCGCACCGCCATCGACAACGCCCTGCCGAACGGCAAAGGCAAGGATATTTTGCTCTACGGCGAACCGTGGGGCGGATTCGGCGGTTCTGGGGCAAAAGTGCCGCTTGCCGACCTGTATCATATAGACAAGATTGACGAGCGGATCGCCCTGTTCAACCCTACCCTTCGGGACGGCATTCGGGGCGTGGAATCTTTCGGCAATCTGTGGAAAGGGTATATTCAGGGCGAGGAAGGTTGCGCCGATAAAGTGCGGAGCGGCATAGAGGGCGCAATTCACGCAAGGAACTACTCCCCCGACTTTACGCAGGTGCAGTCGCCTGCGCAACAGATCGCATACGCTTCCTGCCACGACGGCTTTACCTTGTTCGACTGTTGCAAAGAGTCGATGCCCGACTCCCCCGACGTATATCGGGCGCACAGAATGGGATTATTCATCGTGCTTTCGGCTTTGGGAATTCCGCTCCTGATGGCGGGCGAGGAGTTTTTCCGCACGAAGAACGGTTGCGCCAACAGCTATAACCTGCCCGATTCCGTCAATCAACTGGATTGGAAACGAAGAGAGGAGTTTGACGACAACGTGCGCTACGTGGCAGAGCTGATTGCCATCCGCAAGCGAAACCCCGTGTTTTGCGACCTTGCGCACGCGCAGGCGCACTTCGAGTGGTTGCCCTGCGGCAATCCGCAGGCGATTGCCTATCGGATCGGGAAATTCGTTTACTGCGTGAACGGCACGAAAGAGGAAGCGTTCGTCCATATGGCGAGCGTAGAAAAGGCAGTTCTGCTTGCCGACGGCAAGGAAGCGAGTCGGAACGGTCTGCGGGAGATTGCGCTGCCCTACACCGTTGCCCCCGGAGACGTATTCGTCGCCGAATGGATACGCTGAAAACGGAGATGAAAGAATAGCGTTAACCCCTCGGAGATTTCTTCGTCGCCGAAATGGTTACGCTGAAAACGGAATCAAAGAAAAAGCGTCGTTTTTATGAAAATGCAGCCGGATTGCGCCATGAGCCGATGAATCCATGAAGCCATGAATCAAGGAATCGACACCCACGGATTGAATTCCGTGGGTTTTCATCATACGGCACATGGTTTCGTCTTCTGCCTTTGGATAAAAGGAGAGTAATCAATTCTATATAAGGAGCAAAAAATATGGATTTAAAACAAGCAATGACGGAACGGCATTCCGTAAGAAGTTATCTGGACCGACCGATCGAAAGCGAAGTAAGCAATGCGCTCTCAGAGTTCATCGAAGAATGCAACAAAAAGAGCGGCTTGCACCTGCAACTCGTATTGAACGAGCCGAAAGCCTTTGACGGCTTTATGGCGCACTACGGGAAATTTTCGGGTGTGCGAAACTACGTTGCGCTGATCGGCAAAAAAGGCGAAGATGAAAAGATCGGCTATTACGGCGAGAAAATCGCGCTCTTTGCGCAGTCGATCGGGCTCAACACCTGCTGGGTAGCCCTGACCTATAAAAAAATCAAGACGGCTTTTACGGTCGAAAAAGGCGAAAAGGTGCATTGCGTGCTTGCGCTCGGCTACGGAGCGACGCACGGCGTACAGCATAAGAGCAAGAGCGCAAACGAGGTAAGCACAGGCTACGACGACGCCCCCTCTTGGTTCCGAAACGGAGTCAACGCCGCACTGCTTGCGCCTACGGCGATGAATCAGCAGAAATTCACCCTTTGCTACGAGGACGGAAAGGTACGAGCCGAAGCCGGTGCAGGGTTCTATACGCAAATGGACCTCGGCATCGTGAAATGCCATTTTGAACTCGGTGCGGAAAAGGACGATATCGAGTGGATTTAGGGCGTAGATCGGATTGAAGCGGTTCCTGCTTGCAGGAAAGCCGCCTCGCATAGCATAAAGCACTCCGAACGTTTTTACGCTCGGAGTGCTTATTGTTTATATAGACAAGCGGATTCAATATCAAGTTTATTGCATTCACTATAAATATTGTTCTCCTATATATTCTGTAAATTTACTCATATAGAGTCCTCCTTTTTCACAAAAAGAATTCAGCAGGGAGCAACGCTCCGTTCAATATATCCCGTATCCGTTGCTTAATGCAGTTTGAGAGAAAACGAGATCGAAATTTCCGCACCGGAAACGCCGCAATGCGCCGCTTTTTTCCGCTTGTATCTCAATATTTTTTCTGCGACTGTTTTCTGTACTCGGTGGGCGAAACGCCGAAAAACGAGCGGAATTTTTTACTGAAATACAGCACGTCCGAAAAGCCGAGGCGGTCCGCAACTTCCCCGCAGGTAAGGAGCATGGAACGGAGCAGACTGCCCGCTTTTTGCATTCTGGCGGCGTTGTGATACTGCCCCGTCCGCTATATAGAAGTTTCGCTGAGGTTTTGATAGAGAAGCAAGGCGTCCGATTCCGAAAGCCCCGTGGCTACGTAGAGACCGCCGATTTGGTCCATGCCGTTGCCGGTGAACGTGAACCCGACGGAGAGACAATCGGACAGGAACGAACGGTACACGCTGCACATGGTCATGTTCCGATCCCCGTAGGAGCAAGCCGAGTCCGCACCGTAGCGGTACGTTAAAATGCCGTTGCGGTAAAACTCGATGCGGTCCTCTATGCAATTGACGGTAACCACGATATCCCGATCCCAATTATCGGCAAAGGGACTATATGAGGTGAGTTTGCTCCAATACATGGAGTCGTTCGGACCGTTCGGAACGTACAGATCGTCCGCAATTTCGTACCAGTCGCAAGTATAGGCAACGTAGGAGACCGTTCCCGTATTGATGCGCACCTGATCGGTCGTAAGGATATTATCCCAATCGGAGCGGCTGTTGCGCATGGTAAAGGTGAAGGAAACCCCCGATTCCATGGAGAAAGCCTCGCTTTGCAGCCCCTTGTTTAAGGGCGCGTACACTGCCTGACTGCCATAACCCGACAGATCGAACACGCGCGCAGAGTCGGAAAGCTGGTAAAGGAAGGAAGTAACTTCGTGGCTATCCGTAATCCGGATACGGGAAGAGGCATCCGGCAAGCCGTTCGTATAGGCTTGCACGAACGATTCCACCTGCGTGCGGAAGGTGATCGCCCGCTCCCGCAAAGAGGTAAGCACGGCGTCCCGACATCTTAAATAGTTCTTTCGGGTATGCGTTCTGCCGTTCCATCTTGCATACTCACGGGTCATGTACGTTTCGTATTCCGTTTTGTAATGCCGGAATAATTTTTGTGCGACGGAACCTTCCGCATAGGCAAAGTACCCGACGATTGCTTCCGCCCGTTCCGACATACGGGCACGGAAGTCGGCGCTCGTCATCGGTGCGGCAAGCAGGCAGGTAACCAGATTGGAGAACACGCCGCCGCCCGTATGCGCGCCGTTTAAGCCGGCGTAGGCGTCCAGCAGACTGCCGCCCACCGCCGTGCCGGCAGGAGATTCCAAAGAGAAATCCAGATCGTGCAGGCAGAACCGCCACTTGCCGTCCGCATAGGGATTGTTCCTGTCTTCCTGACTCGGATCCGCCACCCGCCATATGCGCATATTGTTATAGAAGAAATCCCAGTTGCCGACGTAGGCTTCCGTGAGAACCATATCTATGAGTCCGTCTATATCGATAAGCTCGGAGAGCCGTTCGTAAGTTGCGGCGTCGTTCGTGTAATCCCGGATGATCTGCCCGTAGACGATCGTTTCCTCGCCGCCTGCCCCGTAGGATACGGAAGGCAAAGTCAAAGCGGCGTACAGCTCGTCCAGACAGCGATGCGCATACGCAAGATGCGTATATTTTACGCCGTCTGCCATTATGTACTCGTCCGTTTCGTTATAGGATTTGATGTCGTAGCTGTATTTGGCGGTGGCATCCGGGGAATAGGTGCGGTCGGCATAGATGACGTTATCGTTATCCACGCCGAAATTTGCCTTGAAATAATCGTCGGAATAGTGTTCCCGCATATAGTAGAAACCCCAGAATTCCCCGTTTAAAAAGAGCAGGCAACCCCTTGCGCCCGTCGTGGAGAGGTTGGGCGACTGATTGGCGATGGATTGGGAGAGCGCGTCGTTATAGTTGGCAAGCTCGAAGCAGTTGCCTGCGCAGTGCAGGCGCATGGCGGTGAGGTCGGTCAGATCTCCGCCGTTCTGCGCAAGTCGATCCCCGAAGATATGTACGCCCAGTTTGGAAAGCTTGGGGTTCTTTACGGTTTTATCCGCATCCGCCCACTTCCAGTTTAAGTTGAAGGTGCGCTTGGGAATGTTCACCTTCGTCCAGTTGCCGCCCAGCTTCACCTGCGTGTTGAAGGCGAAAGTTTCCTCGTTGGCAATATCGTAATATTCCAGTTCCATTCTCTCCTTGCGGTCGTCGTTGGTAACGTCGTTATAAAAACCGACCGAGCCCTGCTTGCCGAGCCATACGGATTTGGGTGCGGTCAGGCAGACGACAGGCACTTTTGCCTCGTTTGCCATGGCGCAGTAATCGGGATCCACGATATAGGTAACGGTGGCGGAAGCGACGGTCTTGCCGGTTTCGTCCACTTCCACGACCCGAACGACGGTGCCGCAACCGGGATTCGTGCCGTTTAAGGACGTATCCGAAATTCCGTTCATGAGCGGATAAGCCGAAGTTGCCGTATTATCGGAAACAGGAATACCGACTTTTTTATCGTACACGGCGGAATAACGGGACGGCGTGGAGCAGTCCAGCGTGTAATAGAGCGTATCTCCCTCGTGGACGGGCGCTAAAAACAAATTGAATTCCGCACTATACACGCCGCCTGCATGGGAAAGATAAATATCTTTCGTGCCGGAGACGGACGGAATCTTCTCTTCAGAGCAACCGCTCAGAAGAAGAGAACAGGCAAAAATGCAATTTATAAATAAAAGGGCAAATAAAATAATGAGAATTTTTCTTTTGGAATGCAACGTGATTTCCCCCTGCCAAAAAATATTCTGTTTTTATTATACTCCGTCCGCACCGAAAAATCAATATATAAAAAAAGAAATTCTCTTTTTTCGCAAAGGAAAAAAGAGAATTTTTTACGCTTACAAAAATATTATATTTATTCGGCAATGGCGGTGTTCTCCATCATGATTTCATGAATTTCCGGATAGGTACGCTTGATGGAAACGGGTTTGCCGCTTGCGTTGATAAAGCAATGTTTACTTTCCCCCGTGGCGTGGAGCGTTCCGTCCTGCCCGAC